>JAGQXA010000409.1 GCA_020436865.1 Saprospiraceae bacterium
ATGACCCCGCCTTCCGGATCGGCGCTCTCCAGGAGGAGCTTTTCCAGCCCGGCTCCGTAGAAGATGTTGTCGCCCAAAATGAGCGCTACCTTGTCGTCGCCGATGAAATCGGCGCCCAGCACAAAGGCCTGGGCCAGGCCGTTGGGTTCCGGCTGGGGGATGTACGAAAAACTGCAACCGATGTCGCTGCCGTCGCCCAGTAGCTTCTGAAAATTGGGCAGATCGGCCGGTGTGGAAATAAGGAGGATCTCCCGGATGCCGGCCAGAATAAGGGTCGACAAGGGATAGTAGATCATGGGTTTGTCGTAAACCGGCATGAGTTGTTTGCTGACAGCCAGCGTGAGCGGATACAGGCGCGTGCCAAGTCCGCCCGCCAAGATGATTCCTTTCATATGTTTTGTTTCAATGCTCTTATCGGTCGCGGTCGCCGAGCCGGTCGCGCAAGGTCTTCAGGATCGACGGCAGCTCGGATTCCATGTCTTCGAGAAGGGCCAGAATCTGGCCGGAAGACCGTACACGATTGGCGATCGTCTGAATTTCCTGGCACCTGGCGATCCAGCGCCGGTTGCCGAGATAGGCCAGACTCGTTTGGAACTGGTGGTTGGCATGTCCGATCGCCTCCCAGTCCTCCCGGGCGGCTGCGTCGCGCATCGCCTGCAATTCCCTGGGGAGTTCGTCGATCAGGATCCCGATCATCTCCCTGCACAGGTTCGCATCGCCCTGGCAGACCTGCTCCAGATAGGTCAGATCGATCGAGCTGGATGGACTCATGCTTGACGCGATAAATGATCGAGCAACAAGGCCGAAACGCGTAGTTGCAACTCCGGTTCTTTAAAGGGTTTGATCAGGCAGCCATCGGCCAACTCTTCCAGCCGGGCGGCCTGCCGCTCGTCGGGCGGCAGGGCGGTCATGATCAATACCGGAATGTCTGCCAGGGGCGCCGGGAGTTCTTCCCGGATGTATTGTAGCGCTTCCCATCCGTTCATTATGGGCAGATGCAGGTCGAGCAACACCAGATCGATCGCCGCGTCGCGCAACAGCCCGATCGCTTCATTCCCGGTTCTGGCGTGGTAGATCCGCACTTTGGACCACCGCCGCTCCAGGAATGTCTGCACCAACAGTTGGTTGAGGCGATGATCGTCGACGACCAGTACCGAAAATTCTGCCTCTTCCGGCAGAAGGGTAGGGGGGGCGGCCGCAGCGGGAGTCGGAGGCGCCGGCCAGACCGGCAACTCCAGATCGAACCAAAAGGTCGTGCCCTGACCTGGGGCGCTCCGGACGTGCAACTCGCTTCCCATTTCGCCCACCAGCCGCCGGGCCAGCGCCAGGCCTATCCCCGAGCCCGCTACATCGCTGCCGGCTACCCGGTAGTGCCAGTCGAAGATCGTCGCGAGCTCGCTTTCCGGGATGCCGATCCCGCTGTCGGTGACCGTGGTGCGCAAACTCAGTCGCCCTGCCGTTAGCGCGAGGCAAGACCATTCCAACCGGATCGCGCCTTTTTTCGTGTATTTCAGGGCATTGTTCAGGAGGTTCGCCACGACCTGGTGTATTCGCAAAGGGTCGGCTATCATCTTCGCAGGGATGCGTTCGTCGACGATCACTTCCACCTGTAACCCCTTCCGGTCGGCTTCGAGTTGAGCGACCAGCGCCAGATGCTCGGCCAGGAGCGTCAGGTCGAAGGGCTTAACGTTCAGTGGGAAGGCCCGATCTTCGAGCTCGTGCACCATGCGGAAATCGGCAGCCAATTGCCGCATGACCTCTGCGGATTGGCGGACGGCCTCGATCAAGGTCTGCTGTTCTTCACTCAATGGCGTTTGCGCCAGCAACTCGCTCAAACCGGAAATGATCCCCAGTTGATTGCCTAACTCATGGAAAACCACGGAAGACATATCCGCTTTCCCGGCATCGGTAGCCGGTCGCACACGGTTCTTGATCGGCGTCTTGGTCGGTGTAGCCACGGGATTATTTGCTGTTCAGGGACAAACGAAAAATATACTCAAACGAAATTGGTTTGGGTAGGAACGGGCCTGGAAAGTCGTAAACCACTTTCGTCTCGGTATAAAGCTACCAAAAAGCACAGAAAAATGGGATGACAAGCGTCGCGGATTGTACGCTTGGCCGACAAAAGACCCTAAATCATCCGTCCTTTTCCTCTTCATCGTGCCGGGGCAGAAAGACGAAGGTGGCGCCCAGTTCGCTGAGCACGAACAGACAGAGGTGGTCGGCGGGGTCTTTGTAAACGGTGGTAAAGGGCTCGATGCGATCGGGGGCGATCAATTGCTTGGTGACAAACTCTTCGAGCGTAGAGACGTTCACCGACCATTTTCCCCGTACGGCTTCCCGGTCGACGAGCGGCAGGCCGATGTCCACGCTTTGTTGGTGCACGACCAGAATGGGGTATTCCGAAACCTCCTGATCGATCACCGCATCGGCAGCCTGGCCGAGTACTTTGCGGTAAGGGGCCAGTTCGGCCTCCAGCAGTTTGAATTTCATCCGGTCGCTCATACCGCGCAAAGGTAGGCCAAAGTTGCCGAAGGGGGGTAGCGGTCGCCCGGCTTTTCCAGAATTTCTATCTTTACAAAACGCAAACCCGATTCCCGATGAGAAGACTAGCCGTCGCCATCCTGGCCCTATCGTCGCTGCTGCCGATCATTCTGCCTGCACAGCCGTCATCCAAACCCGTTCCGTCGATCGGTGAATTTACTGCCGGCATGGAAAAACATCTGGGGTACTTCACCTTCTACTGGGACTATGGCCAGGGAAAGATCTGGCTCGAGATCGAACGGCTCGGAGAAGAGTTCCTTTACGTAAACTCGCTTCCGGCGGGAATCGGCTCGAACGATATCGGGCTCGATCGAGGTCAGCTTGGCGAGACCCGGATCGTAAAATTTCAGCGCAGCGGCCCCAAGGTTCTGCTGTTGCAGCCCAACTACAGCTACCGGGCCGAAACCTCCAATCCGGCCGAACGGCGAGCCGTCGAAGAGGCCTTCGCCCAATCGGTGCTGGGTGGATTCACCGTGGCCGCTCAGGACGGCGCCCGGATCCTCGTCGACCTGACCGATTTCTTGCTGCAGGATGCACAGGGCGTCAGCCGCCGGCTCGAACAGCGCGAGCAGGGCAAGTATCAGGTCGACCCTAAGCGTTCCGCCTTGTTCATGGAGCGAACGCGCAGTTTTCCGGAAAATACGGAATTCGACGCCCTTCTCACTTTTCAGGGCGAGCCCAAGGGCGACCAGATCCGCTCGGTTGTACCCACTCCGCAGGCGGTGACCGTCCGCCAACACCACTCCTTCATCAAGCTGCCCGATCCCGGCTACCGGCCGCGGGAGTTCGATCCGCGTTCGGGCTTCTTCAATATTCAATACTACGACTATGCCGCCCCGATCGATCGGCCGCTGGTCAAACGCCTGATCGTGCGGCACCGCCTGGAAAAAAAGGATCCGCGCTACGCGCGCGGAGAGGTCGTCGAACCGATCGTCTACTACATCGATCCCGGTACCCCGGAACCGATCAAGTCGGCCCTCATCGAAGGCGCCATGTGGTGGGAGCAGGCCTTCGAAGCGGCCGGTTTTCAGAATGCCTTTCAAGTCAAGGAATTGCCGCCTCATGCCGACCCGATGGACGTACGCTATAACCTGATCCAGTGGGTGCATCGCTCCACCCGCGGCTGGTCGTATGGGGCTTCAGTCGTCGATCCGCGCACCGGCGAGATCATCAAAGGGCACGTTTCGCTCGGATCGTTGCGGGTACGGCAGGATTTTCTCATCGCCCAGGGCTTGCTCGCACCCTACGAGCGTGGCGACCGGCCCGACCCGCGGGTAGAACGGATGGCTCTGGCCCGGCTCCGGCAATTGTCGGCCCACGAGGTCGGACACACCCTCGGCCTGGCGCACAACTTTGCCGCGAGCTACAACGACCGGGCGTCGGTCATGGACTACCCGCATCCGCTCGTGGAGATCAACAGCTTTCGCGAACTCGACCTGGACCATGCCTACGAAGTCGGGATCGGCGAGTGGGACAAACGGGCCATTCTATACGGCTACCAGCAGTTTCCGAATGGGATCGACGAAAAGAAGGCCCTGCAAGAGATCATCGAAGACAATATCAAGGACGGCTACCTCTTTTTGTCCGACCAGGACGCCCGCCCGCCCGGCAGCGCGCATCCGTACGCGCACCTATGGGACAACGGCCGCTCGCCCAGCGACGAACTGGAGCGCGTACTGGAGGTTCGCCAGAAAGCGCTCGATAAATTCGGCGAGGAGAACATTCCGGAAGGGGCGCCCTTCGCCGAACTCGAGCGGGTGCTGGTTCCTCTCTACCTCTCGCATCGCTACCAAACCGAGGCGGCCGTCAAGTCGATCGGCGGCGTCAACTACAGCTACAGCATGCGCGACGACGGGCAGGTGATCAACGATCCGGTGCCGCCGGATAGGCAGGAAGAAGCCTTGCGCGCCGTTCTGCAGACGTTGAAGACCGAGGTGCTCACCGTGCCGGAATGGCTGCTGGGCATCATCCCGCCGACTCCGATGGGGTACGAGCGCGATCGGGAGTTGTTTGGGGCGCATACCGGAGCGACCTTCGATCCGATCGCCGCCGCCGAAAGCGCGGCCGAGCATACCATCTCCTTACTGCTGGATCCGCAACGGCTGGCCCGGGTCGTGCAGCAACATGCGCTCGACGAGCGGCAGATGTCGCTCACCGAATTGTTCGAACAGCTCTTTACCCGGGCCTTCTTCAACGACCGGCGTTCGGCTTACGAAACGGAAGTGGCCCAGGCCGTCGAGAAGATCGTCGTGCAACACCTGCTCGAACTGGCAGCCGATCGCAAGATCAGCCGGCAGGTGGCGGCCCTGGCACTGCTGTCGGTCGATCACCTCGAAGAAACCCTCCAGCGCGAACGGGAAGCGGCCGACGACGAAGGGCGCGAAGCCCATTGCCGGTATCTCCTCGAAGAGATCCGCCGCTTTCGCGAACATCCGGAACAATATAAGATGCCCGATCTACCTCCTCTGCCGCCGGGCTCCCCGATCGGCTGTGAGCGCTGAACGACTTTGGCCGGAGCACTATTTTTTTACGCATTTCAAAAAAAATATTTTCCTACCGGTGCACGCCGTACTGGGGAAATGGAATTTTCCCAGGCGTGGAAATGGTTGTTTTTATTCGGCTGTTGGCCCGGATCGCTGAATTTTTCGTCCCGCTCTCCTGCGATCCCCGTTTGGCAAATTTTATTTGGAAACTTATTTTTGCCTGAAAATCAATTGCCTGCAATGGTAAAATGCATTACTTTTGCAGCATAGTGTAAAAATTACACGATTGCAATAGCCATTTAATCGAAACCATTTAATCCGAAAATCATGATCAAGAAGCAATTTCTGAAAACGAAGCCGGTCTGCAAGACTACCTTCACCCTGCCGGCCGAAGCCGCTCCGGAGGCTAAGAAAGTCACGCTGCTGGGCGAGTTCAACAACTGGGACGCCAAGAAAGGCGTAGCCATGAAGAAGCAGAAGAACGGCAATTTTACCGCTACGGTCGAACTGGAAACGGGCAAGGAATATCAGTTCCGCTACCTGATCGACGGCGAGACCTGGGAAAACGACTGGCAAGCCGACAAATACGTACAGAACGAGTATGGCATGGACAACTCCGTCGTGAGTGTGCTCAACTAAGAGCCAACCTGCCAGCTATACCGATGCCGAAGTGGTTGGGAGTGCCCAAACCACTTTCGCTTGATTGAGTATAACTGAACGGGGAATGCCGGGTGCGATTGCGGACCCGGCATTCCTGTTTTTACTCCCCTGGGCGTACGCAGAATAGCTCGATAGTTTTGTACCTTCGCTTTTGCACGCTAAACCAACCGTCTTCACTTATGGCCAACGTTCTTCACCACAGTCTTCTGACCGATTTCGATGCCGAGTTGTTCCGATCCGGCAAACATTTCCGACTTTACGAAAAATTAGGTAGCCACCCTATGGAAGTAGACGGCCGGCAAGGCACCTACTTCGCGGTTTGGGCGCCCAATGCCGAAGCCGTTTCCGTGATCGGTAATTTCAATTACTGGAACAAGGATCAGCATCCGCTTTTGCCCCGTTGGGACAGCACGGGCATCTGGGAAGGCTTCATCCCCGGAGTGGGGAAAGGCGAATTGTACAAGTACTACATCAAGGCGAAAGATGGCCGGCATCTGCAAAAGGGCGACCCCTTTGCCCACTTCTGGGAGATCCCGCCAAACACGGCCTCCATCGTGTGGGACCTGCAGCACGGATGGAAGGATGATAACTGGATGAAGAACCGCCGCCGGCACAACGACCTCCAAAGCCCCTTTTCGGTTTACGAAGTTCATTTGGGCTCCTGGAAAAAGACCCACGGCGGATCGACTTCGCTCAACTATCGCCAACTCGCCGAGGAACTCGTGCCTTACGTGCAGGAGATGGGCTTCACGCACATCGAATTCCTGCCGGTTATGGAACACCCCTATTTTCCTTCCTGGGGATACCAGATCACCGGCTACTTCGCGCCGACGAGTCGCTTCGGCTCCCCCGAAGATTTCATGTACCTCGTCGATGCTTTCCATCGGGCCGGCATTGGCGTCATCCTCGACTGGGTGCCTTCGCACTTTCCGGCCGATGCCCACGGCCTGGCCGATTTCGACGGAACCCACCTATACGACCACGCCGATCCGCGCAAGGGCTTTCATCCCGACTGGAAGAGCTGCATTTTCAACTACGGGCGTCACGAAGTACGCAGTTTTCTCATCTCCAATGCCTTGTTCTGGCTCGATCAATACCACATCGACGGCTTGCGCGTCGACGCCGTCGCCTCGATGCTGTATCTCGACTATAGCCGCAAGGAGGGCGAATGGATCCCCAACGAGTTCGGCGGTCGCGAAAATATGGAGGCCATCAGCTTCCTGCGCGAATTCAATGAGACGGTATACCGCGAATATCCCGATGTGATGACCATTGCCGAGGAAAGTACCGCCTGGTCGGGCGTCTCGCGTCCGGTCTACGACGGCGGACTCGGGTTCGGACAGAAATGGATGATGGGTTGGATGCACGACACTCTCCAGTATTTCAAGCGGGATCCCATCCACCGGCAGTTCCACCAGAACGAGATCACCTTCAGCCTGGTCTATGCCTTCACGGAGAATTTCATGTTGCCCCTCAGTCACGACGAAGTAGTGCACGGAAAAGGGGCGTTGATCAACCGCATGCCGGGCGACGAATGGCAACGCTTCGCCAACCTGCGCCTGATGTTTGCCTATATGTACACCCATCCCGGCTCGAAGCTGTTGTTCATGGGCGGCGAATTCGGCCAAACGACGGAATGGAACCTGGAAAAGGGCCTGGAATGGTGGCTGGCGCAGTATCCTTTGCACCGCGGCGTTCAGGAGTTGGTCAAAGATCTCAACCACCTGTACCGCGAACAGAAGGCACTCAATCGGCATCAGTTCTCGGCGGAGGGCTTTTCCTGGATCGATCACAGCGATAGTCGCAATTGCGTGATGTCGTACCTGCGCAAAGGCACGCTCGACGACCAGCCCCTGGTGGTCGTCTGCAACTTTACTCCGATCGCCCGCGAAAATTACCAGGTCGGCGTGCCGCTTCAAACGCTCTGGAAAGAGGCGATCAATACCGACGAGCAACGCTACGGCGGCAGCGGAGTGACCAATTCCGAAGAAGCGCTGCAGGCCCGCGATGAGAAATGGCAAGGCCAGCCCTACTCGGTCTCGCTGACCCTCCCGCCCCTGTCGGTGCTGGTGCTCGAACCCCTTTCAGGTAAAGGGAAAAAAGCCCTGGCCAAGGCTACGACGGTCAAGCCGCAGGCCGCTCCTGCGGCTAAAAGCAAGCAGGCCAAGCCCAAGGCGTCGAAAGCAACCGCCAAGCCTTCTGCCGGGCAGTCGCAACTGCTCCAAGCGGTCGGGAAGGCCGGCGCCAAAAAAGACGATCTGAAGAAGATCAAGGGGATCGGTCCGAAACTCGAAGCGCTGCTCAATGAACTGGGCATCTATACCTTTGCCCAGATGAGCAAGATGACCCTGCGCGAGTACGAACTGGTAGACAGCCTGCTTTCGTCTTTCCAGGGCCGAGGCCAACGCGACGACTGGGCCGGTCAGGCCAGGAAGCTGTTGAAATAAACAGACGAAGCGCCGGCTCTCAGGAACTCACTCGTGGTTTACCACCAACCTCAGGCTGATCACATTGCCCATGCCGGGCAGTAACTGGATCAGGTATAGTCCCGGCTCACTCGGCGTGCGGAAGTACTTCCGGTTTTCGCCGGGGCCTACCCAAACCACTTCCTGATACACCGGTCGTCCTTTTTCATCCGAGATCTTTAGTTGCAAGGTCTGCTCGGTCTGGCTATCGATCTGTAGAAAGGTCATGGTATCGGCCGGCTGCCGCAGCTGTGCCAGCCTGGCCTGAGTCTGGTCGGGCAGCGGCCCGGCATTCAGCGCAAATTCGAGGGGGAAGCGGCATCCGTCGGCATCGGTGACGGTCGTCCGGTAGCGCCCGGGCTTCAACTGTCCGACTTCCGGGCCGGTCGTGCCGTTGTCCCAGACGAATTGCTGAGGCGCGCGGCTGCCCAGAAGATCGTTGATGCGGATGTTCCCATCGGACTGGTGGGCGCCACTGGCCGGCCGAAGCGTGCGATTCACCAGCACTTCACTGCGCTCTTTCACCTCAAAACTAGCCATTTGGGTGCATCCTTGCGCATCGGTGATCGTCAGCGCGTAGACCCCTGCGCCGAGCCGCTGCAGGCCCGGG
>JAGQXA010000410.1 GCA_020436865.1 Saprospiraceae bacterium
CCTGACCAGGAAGATGGAGGCTGCTGAAGCCGAAGAACGACAACAGGAGCTGAGAGAGCAACGGGAAAAGGCCAGGAGCACTGCCACAGGCCGCCGTAGCCGCTCGAACAAGAGCACCTTTGACAAGATCGTATCCAACACGACCACCCGGCAGATCGGACGCACGATCGCTCGAGAACTGACCAGGGGGCTGTTAGGGGCCCTGGGCCTGAAGCGCTAATATACCGACACCGAAGTGGTTTAGGAAATCCCCAACCACTTCTACGTCGTCCCGACTCAGTCGGGATCAAGCGAATGCTGATTGGTCATCTTGGAAATTCCCAAACCACTTTCGCTTGAGTATAAAAAAGCCGGATGATCTCAGCGATCATCCGGCTTTTTCTTATTCGTCGTGCGGCAGAGGCTGGTAGCTGCGCTGGTATTTGTCCCACGGGACCTTCTTGTGGTAGTCTTGTGCGAAGTAGGTCATGATCATCTCGAAATCATCCGGCCCTTTGTAACCATTGATCGCCTGGATCACATTCATGTTTTCGTCGAGAAAGACGACCGTCGGATAACCGAAACGGCCGTTGGTGATCTCAGCGACCAGTTCGTGATAGCCTCGCTGGCCATTGTTGACGAATTTGAAGTTCTTTCCCTTGTACTGGATCTCCTGCTTTTGCTCGGCATTGAACTTGATCGCATAGTAGTGTTCATTGACATACTTGGCGATATAGGGTTGTTGAAAGGTCGCGGCATCCATGCGTTTGCACCAACCACACCAGTCAGTATAGATATCGACGATGAACTTGCGTTTTTCCGTTTTCATCTTTTCGGTGGCTTGTTCCCAGGTGAGCCAGTGGATATCCGTCTCGGGGGCTGGAGTGGGGGACGTTACCGGGACCGGCGTCGGATCTAATGAAAAGGAGCCCAGTAACAACAACATACCTCCCAGTAAGATGATGGAGCCTGATTTTCTCATAATTCTTGGTGCTTTGTCCGTTTCCTGCGTGGCAAAAATAATAACTACACAACAATAAGTGTGGAGCGTTTATCATGCGGCACTTTTATTTTAATCAAACTTTAACGAGTGTGAACGGCCCGATGAAAGAGGTATAGCCGGTCGGAACCGATCCGGAGCATTCGATCCGGCAAACCTGGCAGGATAGGGGCCGGAACGCCGCCTCCGAGATGGGTCGAACTGACGAAGACCCGCGCTTCGTCCCATTGCCCCCGCTCGATCAGGTATTGCAACAAGGCGGCCCCACCTTCGACCAACAAGCTGCTCTTGCCGGCATCGACGAGTTCGCGCAGGAGGAGCGGCCACCAATCGTCGCGATCCTGTGCGAGCAGCCAGCGGGTGTGTTTGTAATGGGATGCCCGGGGAGGAGACTTTCGGGCAATGATCCAGGTCGGGCCCCGGTCGTCGAGCAGATGAGCCCCTTCGGGGATCTGCCCGTTCAGGTCGACGGCGATGCGCAGAGGCGACGGGCCCGGGAAGAATCGGGTACTCAGCTGCGGGTTATCGATCGTGGCGGTCCTGGTCCCAACCAGAATGGCGCTGTGTTCACTTCGCCAGCGATGGACGAGGCGTTGGGAAAAGGCATTGGTCAGCCAGACCGGTCGGTCGGGTTTGCCGAGAAAGCCGTCGGTAGAATGGGCGAACTTCAGCGTGACATAGGGGCGCTCTTGTGTGACGAAGGTGTTGCGGGTAGCGCTGAGTTCGTCACCTTCCTTGGCCAACAGGCCGGTGATCACTTCGACGCCCGCCTTCTGAAGGATTTCGACGCCCTTTCCATCGACGCCGGGGCTGCGGTCTACGCTCGAGATGACCACTTTCGGGATGCCCTCCTGCAGGATCAGGTCGGTACAGGGGGGCGTCTTGCCGAAAACGCAGCAAGGTTCCAGCGAAACGTATAAGGTGGCCTGTCTCAGCAGGGGGCGGTCGGTTGGCGAAACCGCCCGGACAGCCTCCACTTCGGCATGCGGTCCGCCGTGTCGCCGGTGATAGCCCTCGCCGATAATGCGGCCGTGATGAACGAGCACGGCCCCCACCATGGGGTTTGGCGCCACGCCGGTACTGCCGAGGCGCGCCAGGTCGAAAGCGCGGCGCATGAACAACTCGTCGCTTCTTTGGTTCATGTGGCGGACAATTTAGGTAAAAGTAGCTCGTGCTCGATTTTGTCGAGGCTGCCAAATTCCATTACAGGCAGGAACTTGTTAAGTTCCTGAAAATTTTGTTAATTTTACCAAGAGAAATACACTAAAGTAACACCCAAAACTAAGAGAGCGTGCTATACAAGGTCAAACTTAAGAACGCCGACGACCATGTGTTGTTGGACGATCAGGTTTATGACTGGTTGATCAACGACCCTTATCTGTCCAAGGTCGACTTTGTCAACAACCTCCGCAAGCATTCCAGTGGCTGCGCCGTATTTCAGAAAACCTGGAAAAAGGCTGACGGCGGCTACAAAACGGAAACCATTTATCTCCACAAGCTCATTGCCGAAAAGTATCTGAACCATACCCGGACCCGCAAGGAGAACCTGGTGGGCGCCCGAAACGGCAATAAGCTCGACTGCCGGCTCGAGAATCTGGTATATCGTTCGAGGGCCGTGGCCAGTCGCAAACGGAAGACCAGCAGCAAGGTGGGGTACACCGGGGTCTACCGGGAGAACAACCGCTACCGCGCCGTGATCTCGGTCGATCGGAAATCCGTCCACATCGGAATGTTCTCCACCGCCGAAGAAGCCGCCATGGCTTACAACCGCAAGTCGCGCGAATTGTATGGCGACAAAGGAAAGATCAACGTCATCAAGAAGCAAGCGCGCAAAGAAAGGGATATCAGTGTTTGATTCCCGCCCTCCCCTCAAAACCGCTCCGATCCCAAACCCGATCTTCGTCAACTAAAGCTTGAATGCCGCTACGATTCCGCAAAGGAAGCCCCTACCCGTAAACGCCGGTGGGCTAGCTTTTCTTCGCCCTGTTCGGGCGTGGAAAAGGGGGGACTCCTTTCACTCCGGTTTTTGTTGCCAGCTACACGGATTTTCCTATTTTTACGAGGTCATTGCGTCGCCAATAGCTCGATCAACTGTGCGATCGCATCATTCATCGAGAGCGAGAATCTTAAGAAATACCATTGATATGGGTTGGTTCAAACGGTTGAAGGACGGGATCCAGACAGCTACCAAGTACAAGAAAGAAGCCCCCGACGGCTTGTGGTACAAGTGTAATGGCTGTGGGGAAGCGAGCACCATGAAGGAACTGCGCGAGAACTTCTACAAATGCCCCAAATGCAACTATCACGTGCGGATCGGCTCCTACGATTACTTCGACCTGCTGTTTGACGGCAAGTATTCGGAATTGTTCGGCGATCTGTATTCCAAGGATTTCCTGAACTTTTCCGACCTGAAACCATATACCGAGCGCCTGGAGGAGGCTTATCGCAAGACGGAACTCATGGACGCTCTTTCGGTGGCCGTCGGACGCATCCGTAAGCGGTCGCTCGTGATTGCAGCAATGGATTTCAGCTTTATCGGCGGCTCGATGGGATCGGTCGTCGGAGAGAAGATCTCGCTATCGATCGATTATTGCCTGGAACATCAGACTCCGTTGATGATCATCTCCAAGTCGGGCGGCGCCCGCATGATGGAATCGGCCTTTTCCCTGATGCAAATGGCCAAAACTTCTGCCAAACTCACCCTGCTGGCCAAGGCCGGTATTCCTTACTTCTCCTTCCTGACCGATCCGACTACCGGGGGGGTCACCGCTTCCTTTGCCATGCTGGGCGATATCAATTTCGCGGAGCCGCAGGCGCTCATCGGCTTTGCCGGTCCGCGGGTGATCAAGGAGACGATCAAGAAGGACCTGCCCGATGGCTTTCAAACCTCGGAATTCCTGCTCGAACATGGCTTTCTCGATTTCATTGTCGACCGTAAAGACCTGAAGGAAACGGTGGGCGACCTGCTTTACTTCTTCAACTGAGCCTTTAACGATCCCAGACCACGATCAAACCTTGCTCCAGGGGATTGAGGTGTTGGACGAGGACCGTCAGAAACTCCGGCCCATATCGCAGATAGTACGCCAGGAAATTGTCGTAGCGCTCCTGTAAGCCGTTTTCCGGGAACAGCTTGTCGCGAATGCTCCGGATCTGATTGATCGCATTTTCGTGTTTTTGTTTTTCGGCGCGCACCAGCCGGCCTTCCAGTTGCTCGAGGCTTTTGATCTGCTTGACCCTTTCGGCTTCGACGGCGCCGA
>JAGQXA010000411.1 GCA_020436865.1 Saprospiraceae bacterium
CATCGTCGAGCTGCTGCATCACGGCCAGCAGGTCGGATTTCAGCACTTCGACACTGGCCGCATCCTGCTCGGTGATCGCCTCGAACAGGCGATCGCGGATCGTCTGAAATTCAGCCAGGGCCGATTCCTTGGCGGCTTCTTTCGTTTGCGCGTCGTGCATTTCCTGGCGCTCGGACGGGCTGGACTTCTGAGCCTGAGCGGCAAAGGAGAACGATAGAACGACCAAAGCGGTCAGGAACAAGAGGCGGAGAGGATTTCTCATGTCGAGGAAACTTTTTTGTTTAAATTGCATTTTTTCAAAAGTACAAAGTTTATCTTTTGCCCCGGCCCGGTCAGCCTGGGTTTATAGAATTTTAACAATTTCCGCACGCCGGGTAGCATGTTCACGGAAAAGCATTATCTAGAAGATCTCGCACCCAATCAACTCGACACCTATCTTTCCAGGGGTTGGTACCGCATGGGACAGGCTGTTTTCACCTGCCGTTTTCTTTTGTTCCAGGATCGACTCTTCCCCGCTGTTTGGATCCGTCTTCCGCTGGCCGGCTACCACTTTCGCAAAAGCCTGCGCAAATTGCAGAAGCGCAACGACCGGCGCTTCCGCACGGTAGTCCGCGAAGCTCAGCTCAACCCGGAAAAGGAATCGCTCTACCAACGCTACCGCCGCAGTTTCCATGGCCGCATCGCTCCGACCCTTCGCTCTTCCCTGCTCGACGATGCCGACTACAACATTTTCGACACCTGGGAGGTCAATGTCTACGACCGGGATCAACTGGTCGCCTTCAGCTTCTTCGATCTGGGGGAAAAAAGCCTGGCCAGCATTCTGGGGGTGTACGACCCGAACTACGCCTCCTTCAGCCTGGGCTTCTATACCATGCTGGAGGAGATCCGCTTCGGACTACGGACCGGCATGGAGCACTACTATCCCGGCTATGTGGTGCCGGGTTATGACAAATTCGACTACAAGCTGCGGATCGGTCCGGTACAGTTCTATTCCGAGCCGACAGACGAGTGGAAAGCTCTTTCGGAGCTGGATGCCTACAATCTTCCCCCGGCCCGGATGCAGCGGCGCCTGGAGGAGGTCCGCAAACAACTGGAATCGAAAGGGATCCGCAGCAATCTGTTCCTGTACCCGCCGTACGAGGCCAATCTGATCGGCTACTGGATACTCGACTATCTCGAGTATCCGCTGTTACTGCATTGCCACGCCCATCCGCAACACCCCATCCGGCTGGTACTCGCGTTCGACCATTTGCAGGAGCAATACCGGCTCTTTTTTTGCTCGACCTACGACGACCTGACCGACTTTTTCGCGTCCGGCAAGAACAAGGGCGGGGCGCAATACCCTTCGGAAATGGAACTGCTGATCAAAGAGGAAGTCGTGGCCGAAAGTCCCTCCGCCGAGGAAATGGTATCCATTATCGTCGATCAGGAAAAGAGATTGCGACCGCTTTTTCGCTCCAATTCCTGAGGCTTACTCCTCTCTCTGTATTTTCTCGGCCAATTCGGTGAACGTGTCCGCGCGGTCAACCTCCGGCTGATGTTTACATGGAAAATCCTTTTCGACCAGCAGGTGTAAGGCTCCGCCACCGGGCAACGGCAAGCGCTCCTCCAGCCCCACTTCGTCGGTAGCGATCCAGCTGCGGCCGGCCGCAGCCGGCAGGCCCACCGAAAGCGTGTTCTCGCGCCAATGGACCTGGTAATCAACAGCCTCCTCGGTCAGGTATAAGGCAAAGACCAGGCTGCCTCCATCGGGAAGGCCGACCCGATCCTGCACCCGCCCTTCGAGGTCGAGGCGGTCCAGATCCGATCGCGATACGCGCAGGCGAACGCTGTTTTCGGCACATCGAAGTTTCATATGGTATTATTTTCTTGTGTGATCCGGTCTTCCCCGCAATAGACATTACAGCCCTGATCGCGCAAAAAGCCGACCAGTGTCATCCCGTACTCCTCCGCCAGTTCGAGGGCCAGGCTGGATGGGGCGCCCACGGCGGCCAGAAAGGGGATACCGGCCATCAGGGCCTTTTGGACGAGCTCGAAACTAGCCCGGCCACTGACCAGCAGCAGGTGGTCCGACAAGGGGATGCGGTTTTGCTGCAAGACGGCGCCCAGGAGCTTGTCGAGTGCATTATGACGGCCGACATCTTCCCGCAGGAGCACCAATTGCCCGGTGGGATCGAAGAGCCCAGCCGCGTGGATCCCGCCGGTTTGTTCGAACACCTTTTGGGTGGCGCGCAGGGTTTCCGGAAGGCGGAACAAGACCTCGGGTGCAACCACCGGTCGGCCTCGCCGGGGAAAGTGGCAGGTAGTTTGCCGGACCATCTCGATCGAGGCTTTCCCACACACCCCACAACTGGAAGTCGTGTAGAAATGGCGGTTGAGCCGGTCCCAATCCAGTTGGAGTTCCGGATGCAGGTCGACGAGCACGGCATTGGACTGTGCCTGTTCCGGCAGCTGACCGGCGTAAAATCGGATCCCGATCACGTCGGTGACTGAGGCGATAAGCCCTTCGGAAAACAGAAAGCCCAGGGCCAGCTCAAAATCGTGGCCCGGGGTGCGCATGGTGATCGAAAGGCTCTCCTGGCGGCGTTGCCCTTTTGGCCCGAAGGCCAGGCGGATCTCGAGGGGCTCTTCGACGGCCAGGGAATCACGCGTATCCTTCCCCGTTTCGCCACGGAGGCGCAACACGGGGAAGGAACGCACGCTTTGGTTCCAGGTCTGTTCGAAAGGTGGTCGAGGCATAGTTCGCGATCGGGTATGCGGGTTCTTCTAAAGGTAACAACCGAAGCGGGAATTAGGTGCAATAGAACTCCAGATCTGCCTGACCGGGGCCAGTGGCACTAGCGATCGAACTGATAGATGATGCTGCCGCTAACGCGAAGGGCCTTGCCCACGTTTTCGCCGGTCAGGGTATAGCCCAGCCCCAAGGCCGTTTTTAGTCCGCCGACCACCGGAACGACCACGTTTCCGCCGATGCGAAGGAAGGACACGGCATTAGACGGAAAAGGCACGCCCGGCCCGATATCCGTACCGTCGCCGGCATTTTGCCACTGCAACCAGAGATCGCCGTATAGTCTACTGGTGCCAATGCCGGTACGCAGGATCAGGTCGACTGCATCCGGCACCTCCACATCGCTGCCATCGACCTCCACTTTGCCTCGCCAGATATACCCCCCTTGCAGGGCGGCAAAGAGGCC
>JAGQXA010000412.1 GCA_020436865.1 Saprospiraceae bacterium
AGGGCATAGATGCGCGAGCCCCCCTGGCCGGCGTCGACCGACACCAGGTCGCGCTGCAGAGCATGCAGCCCGTTGTATGCCAGGAGGCGATGAACGAGCCATTCGTCGAGGTACCCTTGCGTAGCAGGGGGATACAAGGCGAAATGTCGCATGCCCAGGATCTGTCGATCGTCTTGTGCCGTCACTTCCAAGGCCCATTGATCCTGGTCTTCCCAGAATTCCGGCGCATAGCCGGCCAGTCCGGCCGTAGCCGGATAGGTTTGTCCCTGGCTGACGACCGACACCTCCACCCGATTGGCTTCGTCGCCATCCAGGATGCCTTTGGCCAGCGCCCGTTGGCGAACAGCCGCCAGTTGCTCGAGGCCGTCGGACGCGAACGTAAGCTGCAATTCCTCCGGAACCGCCGGCAGGTCTTTCAGCGGATCTTCCTCCTGCGCAGCGGCGGCCCCGAACGGCAAATAGGCCGTAAAGCGATCGATCATGCGCTGTCGGCGGGCGGGAGACACTTCCGAGTAGAAGAGCGACACCAGCAACCCGCCGAGCAGCAGGTTATAGGTGACAAAGAGGGCCAACAGCACAAACCGCCGTTTCTTAATGGCAGCCAGGAGCTTGTCCAGCAGATCATGTTTGTAAGTGGGGTTCTTGATCTTCATGTTGAGTTATTTCAATTATCCGCGAGGATAAGGGGCTCAGCGATCACCCGGCTGGCGCCGAGGATGCGGCAGTGAACCTTCAGAGCGTTAAATGCAGAAGCGCCGGAGTCGGCGTCTTCCGGAAGTTCGAGGCTGATCAATTGAGCCGTATCGGTTATTGCGGGAATTCTAGCTTGGAGCCAGGGCAATTCCCCGGCCAGGGGAACCATCGGAGCGTCGCCGACAGAATAGCCGACGATCTCGACGGGGAAGGGTTGGGTGTTGACGACACTAAGTTGTACCGCGGTCGAAGAAGGCTGCTCGGCAGTGGGCCGCACTTCGAGCAAATGCTCGACCGACAGCGCTTGCCGGATGTAAGCCTGGTTTTGGTAGATGATCGGCTGCGGGTTCAGACTCAGGATGGGGTAGTCGTGGTGCAGGATCCGCTTCTGCTCCTGGATCTCCTCCTCATGCCTGGCAAAGAAATCGTCCAGATAGGCCTGGTCGGCGATCTTCTCCAGCGCCCGGATGTAGGCCCGGTAGAATGCGGGGTCCTTGAATACGGATTCGTACCAGGAAGTCAGCTTCCACCATCCCTGGTTCGGGCGCCTTTGGATATCCTTTCCCAACAGCTTTTCTTCGCCGAGCAGGGGGTATTCGCCCAGGCGGTCGAGGTGGTCGTTGTCGTGGATGATCGGCTCGATCAGAGAGGTGATGGGATTGTAATAGAACCGGATGTTGTCGAGGCTGCAAGGGTGGTGGCTGCCGAAGAGTTCGGCCATGGCGAAGAAAGTGGCGAACTTTTGCAGGTCGAAGACCTCCGAAGTACTCAGCTGATCCTGCCGGAAAGCTTCCAGAAGGCTACGCCCCTTGTTGAACAGGCGGTGCAGGTTTGGATCGCTCAAGGTGCTTTTCATCGGCAGGGCGACCACCTTCGAAGACCAGAGGTCTTGCGGGATCCCGATGATGTTGTCGTAGGGCGGGATCGGGCTTTCGGAGTGGAAATCGCTTTCGTATTTCAGAATGACGCTCTCCTTGTGCCGGTTCCTTTCCAGCAGTCGCTTCTCGAATCCTTCCTCGAGCGCGTAGATCCGGCTCGGATTGCCGTTGATGTCGACCGACAGGAACTCGTAGCGCAGGTTGATGATGTCGGCTTCGCGAAAGAGCTCGTGCAGGATCCATTCGTTGAGATAGCCACGGGCCCGCGGATGCTGGAGGGCGAAGCTTTTCATCCCCAGAATGGTATGATCGCCTTTGACCTTGACCTTCATGGAAAACATCTCCTCGTCTTCCCAATGAAGCGGCAGGGCGCCCTTGACGTTGAGTTCTACGCGGTACGACTCCCCTCCGAAACGGATCGTAGCCGGTACGCTATTTTCCTCGGTGTCGTAGAGGAAGCCCCGTTGCAACGAAACGCTGCGGATATAGGCCAGCTTGCGCAAATGCTTGTGCTTGATATCGATGTGCAACTTATCCGGCCGGGTGGTCTGCCCGCGAAAGAAGTTCGCCGGTATCTTGGCAATGCTGATGCGATCCTGGATCTTCTGTTTGTACTC
Source organism: Saprospiraceae bacterium (assembly GCA_020436865.1). Taxonomy (GTDB): domain Bacteria; phylum Bacteroidota; class Bacteroidia; order Chitinophagales; family Saprospiraceae; genus JAGQXA01. The sequence goes on from JAGQXA010000412.1 coordinate 2,189, forward strand.
CTCCGGCACCCGGTAGTGGAAGATACCGATCCCCAGACCGACCAGGACGAGGTTGTACAACAGGAAAAAAGCGATCAGGAGGGTGCTGTGCCGTTTAAGAAAGGCCAGCACTCCTGCCGCGATAGAATTCAGACGTGCGGAACCCTTGACTTTCATCTCAGAT
>JAGQXA010000413.1 GCA_020436865.1 Saprospiraceae bacterium
CGGCAAGCGTCCGCAAGCGGACTTCATCTCGACCGGCAAGCACGGGCCGCAGGCCATATTCCCCGGCGTAACGGGCGATCAGTTCGCCGGTGTAGCCGTAGGCGCCGTAAAGTAAAAAGGTGTCGTTTTTCATATCTATGTTCTCTTGTTCCGGCGATCACACGGAGCGATCCGCCGGAACCTCTTTTATCTTTATACTTTCATCTTTCCTCTAACAACAGATTACAGCCCCGCAAGTCGCTATTGTCCATACGCCCCAGCACTTCGAACGCATCGTCTGACCGCAATCTACCCAGATCCTCGGTAGCGACGAAACTACAGGTATCCAAATTAGCCAGATCGACCACATTGATCGCCCCAAGACGCTCCTGTGCCGGCAATAACTGAAGAGGATCGGTCATGTCGCGGATCGCTACCCGCATGGTCGGCGCCGGGCGAAACCAGCCGTCGCCCGACGAATAGGCCTGCGACAGCAGTTCGGTCATGCCGTATTCCGAATGGATGCGGTCGAGGCCGAAGGCCTGTTTCAGACGGGCATGTAGTTCGGCACGGGTCAGCTCGCGACGGCGGCCTTTCATTCCACCCGTTTCCATGACGATCAGGTTTCCGTAATTGCCAGGAAAGCGTTCGGCCAGGTCGAGCAAGGCGAAACTCACCCCCAGTAAAACGGTGGGTATGCCCGTCTCCCGGCCCTCCCGCAAAACCTCTGCCAGGGCTTCGATGTTATCCAGAAAGAACCCGCTGGCGGAGAAACGACTCTGCCGGATGAAATGATCGGCCATAAATACCAGCGACGAGCCTTCGCGTTCGAGGTAGGCGGGCAGCAGGGCCAGCCAGCAATAGTCGCCCGGAGGCCCGTAGAAATGCGCAAAGCCCCGTTCGGCGTTCCGGCGATAGAAAGCGGGATCCCGCAGGTAGTGACGGCTCGTTTGAGCGCCCGTGGTGCCGCTGCTGCAAAAGACGAGTTCCGGCTCCCAAACGTCGCTTTGGACCTGCTGCGACTTGAACAGTTCTATCGGCAGAAAAGGCGCCTCTGTCCAATTGCGCACGGACCGCGGATCGCAACCGATCAATCGAAGAAACGAGGCATACACGGGATTGACCTCCGCCTGATAGCGGAACACGGCAAGCGCCACCGCATCGAAGTCGTCGCGCTCCATCCGTTCGATGCGCCGTCGCAGTTGTTCCGCTATGCTGTTTGCCGACATGGCCGATCTATTACCTTTAGAATATTTCCGCTATTTTGCCGTTTTAGTCTCACACCCCACCTCCCAATAAAAAAATATGAAGAACTACCTACTCCTTTCTGCCGCTGCGCTTACGATCCTCGCCCTGGGATGCGTCCAACCGCCCGACTACCCCATCGAGCCGGTGATCGAATATGTGGGTCTGACGAAAAACACCATGCTGCAGGGCAAGACCGGCGAAGACGAAACCTACATCACCATCTCCTTTACCGACGGCGACGGCGACATCGGTTTCTTCCAGGAGGGCAGCAGCATGGTCGAGACCGATCTTTTTCTCCGTGACCTTCGCACGGATTCGGAGGCCGCCAAGTTCTCGATCCCCTTTGTGCCCGAGCTGGGCACGACCAACGGGATCTCGGGCGAGATCACCTTCCGCCTGCTGACCACCTGCTGTGTTTTTCCGGAATGGGTGACCGACGTACAGTCGCCCTGCGATCCGTCGATGCAGTATCCGGTCGACACCCTCCGCTACGAGATCTACATTCGCGACCGCGCCGGGCACGAGAGCAACCGGATCGAAACCGAAGACATTTATCTACTGTGCCAATAACCCTTTCAAAGCCGGCTCCTGGCGGCCTCGACGGTCTTTTTGTCGCTCCCGGCAAAAACTTCCTGGCCGACGACGATCACCGGCCGTTTCAGAAAGGTGTATTCGTCGAGGATCAGTTGCCGGTAATCCGATTCGGTCAGCGAACGGTCTTTTAGTCCCCATTCCTTGTACTTTCTGGCCCGCCGGCTGAACAGGGCTTCGTAGGAACCCGCTTTGGCCGCCAGTTCGTCGAGCTGAGCCTCCGTGATCGGTTCGCTCTTGATCTCCTGCAGGCGCACCTCAGGGCCCGGCTTGAGTTCGGCGAGGATCCGCTGACAGGTAGAACAAGTCGCCAGGTGATAGATTTTTTTCATAATTTTCGCATTTTCCCGAATGCCTGCAATATTAAGGAAAACCGCAGGCCCATCAAGCTTTCCCCATGAAGAAAATCGCGTCGTCCGAACTGGTCCTCAATGCCGACGGGAGTGTGTACCACCTCCACCTCCAGCCCGAGCAGATCGCGCCTGTCATCTTCACCGTTGGCGACCCGAAGCGGGTCGGGATGATCTCCCGCCATTTCGACCGGATCGACCACCAGGTCGAAAAACGCGAGTTTGTCACCCATACCGGCGAACTAGCCGGGCAGCGCCTCTCGGTCATTTCGACAGGGATCGGTACCGACAACATCGACATCGTGCTCAACGAGCTCGACGCTCTGGTGAACATCGATCTGCAAACGCGGGAGGTCAAGACCGAAAAGACCTCGCTCCGGCTGATCCGCGTGGGCACCTCCGGCTCGCTGCATCCCGACCTGGAGGTTGGGCAACTGGTCGTCGGCCGCTACGGACTCGGTCTCGACGGCTTGCTGGCCTACTATCGACGCGATCGTTCGGAGGAAGAACGTGAGCTCGAAGAAGAAGCCGGCCGCTTTTTTGCCGGACTCGATCTGGAGTTGCCGTTCCTGTACGGCGCCCCCGCTTCGGGCGACCTGTTCGACCGCCTCGCCGACGACCTGTTCGGCGGCATCACATTGACCTGCCCGGGCTTCTACGGACCGCAAGGACGTGTACTGCGCGCCGATAGCCTACTTCGGCCGGACTTTTTCGAGAAAGCCCACACCTTCCGTTTCCGCGACACGCCGATCACCAATTTCGAAATGGAAACTTCCGCCCTCTATGCCCTCGGCGCCCTACTGGGCCACCAGGCGATTGCCTTCAACGTGCTGCTGGCCAACCGGCTGACCGGCGATTTCAGCCAAAACCCAAACGCCGAGGTCGAACGGCTCATTACCGCCGTCCTGGAGCGGATCGGCAAGTTGCCGTAACCAGCATCCAGTATCCCAAAAACGCCTACCTTTGCGCCCATGCAACTGATCCGCGAAATCGGCTTCTTGCTTCAAAAGGAATTCACGCTGGAGTGGCGGCAGAAGTACGCCATCAGTGGGATCTTGCTCTACGTACTCTCTACGGTGTACATCGTGTACAGCTCGTTCACAAAACTCGAACCGGCGATCTGGAACATCCAATTCTGGGTCATCATCCTGTTTGCTTCGGTGAGCGCCGTGGTCAAGAGTTTCCAACAGGAAAGCGGGCAGCGGCAGCTCTATTATTACAGCCTGGCCAATCCGCTGGCGGTCCTGCTCTCGAAGATGCTGTACAATACCTTGTTGCTACTGTTCCTGAGCATCCTGGCCTACCTGGCCTTGAGCCTGGTGGCCGGCAATCAGGTGCAGCAGGCCCGGCCTTTTGCGTTGGCCTTACTGTTGGGCAGTTTGGGGTTTTCCATTACCTTTACCTTTGTGTCGGCGATAGCTTCCAAAGCCAGCAACAGCGCCACCCTCATGGCGATCCTCAGCTTTCCGCTGATCATTCCCGTGCTGATGACGTTGATCAAAATGACGGCTGCTGCGGTCACAACCGCCAACCCGGCGGCGATCGACCTGCGCGAAGACCTGCTGACCCTGGTAGCCATCGATCTGTTGTTGCTCGGAGCGGCCCTGGCGTTGTTCCCCTTTCTCTGGAGGGATTGAAAAGAAGGGGAGAAAAGGGAGAAAGGGGCTCCTAAGGCCCCTCGGACCCAATCAACTAATCAACCAATAACCCAATCAACTAATCAACCAATAACCCAATCAACTAATCAACCAATAACCCAATCAACTAATCAACCAATAACCCAATCAACTAACAACCTAATCAACCAATGCTGAAACACTGGTGGAAAATTCTCGGCGTCGCCATTCTCTTCTATGTATTTGTAGCCGGCCTGCTGGTACCGCTCAAGACGGGCATTTCCGCCGTGAGCCCGCAAAAGGTGGCGCCTGGAGAGAGCTTTACCCTGGAAGTCACCGGATACAATTCGCGCTACACGCAAGCCCAGGGTCAGATCCGGGCCTGGCTGAAGCAAGACGAAGCCCATGCCCTGGCGGCCGGTTCGGTGACGGTGCTCGACGACCGGCGGCTGCAACTGGCGTTCGCCATGCCCGAGTATCTGCCGTCGGACAAGAAGGTGCAGGTACTGACCTTGCTCATCGACGATCCGGTCGACGGGGCGCACGTCCTGCCGAGCGCGATGTTCGTCACCCAGGACTCGATCGCTCCCGGCCTTGCCGGCTCTGCCTGGACGGCCCATCCGGTAGAGGGTTTGCACGAAGAGTGGACGATGAGCTATCCGTTCCGCAACATCCTGCAGGAAACCATCCGCAACGCCTACTTTCACATTCCGATGTGGTTCGCGATGATCTTTATTTTCATTGGCGCCGTGATATCGAGCGTGCGTTACCTGCGCAAGTTCGACCCCCAGGACGACCTGAAGGCGGCCGCCTTCACCCGGGTGGGTATCCTCTACGGGATCATGGGGCTGGTGACCGGCGCCATCTGGGCCAAGAACACCTGGGGCGCGTACTGGAGCGGCGACATCAAGCAGAACATGACGGCCATTGCCCTCCTCATTTACCTGGCGTACTTCGTACTGCGCAACGCCTTCGAGGATCCCGACAAAAAGGCGCGGGTGGCGGCGGTGTACAATCTGTTCTCCTTTGCCGCGCTCATCCCCCTGATCTACGTCGTGCCGAGGTTGTACGATAGCCTGCATCCCGGCAGCGGAGGAAATCCGGCATTGGGAGGCGAAGATCTCGACAATACCATGCGATTGGTTTTCTATCCGGCGATCATCGGCTGGACCTTGCTCGGCCTGTGGATCGCTCAGCTTCTTTACCGGGCCGACCGGCTACGCGACCGCCTGTGGATGAACGCGTAAGAAAGCCGACGGACAATGCCATTTCGCGCCCAACAAAAATTTGTAATCACGAAAAAAAAGACGACTTTTGGCGTCAAATTCTGGCCATGAAAACCGCCCGCTATCTGCTTCCTGTACTGTGCCTGCTGACGATCACCCCCGCCTTCGGACAAGTGGCCGAGGGTGGCGATTTCATGCACAGCATCGGCAAGATCTATGTGGTGCTGGCCGTCGTTCTGGCCATCTTCATTGCCATCATTTTGTTCCTGGTCTTCCTGGAACGAAAACTAACCAAATTGGAGAACCAAATTCAACAGAATGACTGAACCAATCGTCAAGGTCAGCTTTTACCAAAGTGTTCAGAACTACTTTGAAAAAGCCGCTCAGCACACGGGCCTGCACCGGGGGCTACTCGATCAGATCAAGATCTGCAACGCGGTCTACCGCATGCACTTCCCGGTCAAGATCGGCAACGAATATCGCACCATTGAAGCTTACCGCGTTCAGCATAGCCATCACCGCCTGCCTACGAAAGGAGGGATCCGCTATAGCAATCACGTCAACCAGGAAGAGGTCATGGCCCTGGCCACCCTCATGTCGTACAAGTGTGCGATCGTCGACGTGCCTTTCGGCGGGGCCAAGGGCGGCGTAAAGATCAACCCCTGGGAATACACGCCCAGCCAGTTGGAAAAGATCACCCGTCGCTACACCACCGAGCTGGTGCGCCGTAACTTCATCGGTCCGGCGATCGACGTGCCGGCGCCCGACTACGGTACCGGCGGTCGCGAAATGGCCTGGATCTACGACACCTATCGCACCTTCCGCGACAACGACATCGACGCCGCCGGCTGTGTGACCGGCAAACCCGTGAACCTCAATGGCATCCGGGGCCGGGAAGAAGCCACCGGACGTGGAGTCTATTACGGCATCCGCGAAGCCCTGAGCCATGCGGAAGACATGAAGGTCCTCGGCCTGGAG
>JAGQXA010000414.1 GCA_020436865.1 Saprospiraceae bacterium
CTTCCACATATTCCACCAGAGCGATGGGCTGGATCTCTTCCTTCTCGACCATTTCGCGCACGTTATCGGCGGTGTATTCTTCGGGGAAATCGTATTGCTCGAGGTAGGCCGCCAGGTCCTTTTCCTGGAGCGCCAGGAACTGCGTTTTGGTCATCTGGCGAAGCTGGTCTTTGGTCAGGCCTTCCGACTCTTCCTCCTCGTCTTTGGGGCGACGGTCGTAATTGTCGAGAATGGCGTAAAGCCTTCCCCCCGTCATATCCAGGCCGATGCGGCCGATTCCGGCGCCGGTGGGGAAGCCGCTTTCCGGGTTCGTCAGCAACTTCCAGGTTTCACCCTCGTCGGTACTTTTGTAAATACCGGAGCCTTGGCCCGATTCCACAAAATCCCAGGCGCGGCGGCTGCGTTCCCAGGTGGCTGCGTAAAGCGTGTTCGGATGATCGGGATCGAGGAGGAGGTCGACAGCTCCGGTGTTGTCGTCTACAAAAAGGACGCGCCGCCAGCTCCGGCCGCCGTCGATGGTCTTGTACACGCCTCGTTCCGGATTCGGCGAGTATAGGTGTCCGAGCACGGCTACCCACAAGGTGTTGGGGTCGTCGGGATGGAGGACGATGCGGCCGATGTGGTGACTTTCGCTTAGCCCGCGGTGCTCCCAGGTTTGTCCGTCGTCTTCACTCAGATAGATCCCGACCCCGGCATACGACGACCTGCTGGAGTTGACCTCGCCGGTTCCGACCCAGATCCGGTTGCGGGGCCAGTCGACGGCAATATCGCCGATGGTCATCACCATTTCGCGGTCGAAGAGCGGGGTAAAGGAAGAGCCGTTGTTCTCGGTCTTCCAGAGTCCGCCCGAGGCATAGGCTACGTAGAAATGGGTCGGATCGGAAGCCTGTACGTCCAGATCGGCCACCCGGCCGCTACACACGGTGGGACCGATCGAGCGGAAGGCTATTTGGCCGACCAGCGAGCGTTCTTTTGCCGCCAGGCGGTTCTGGTAGCCGTCGATCCGCTCGTGGGCCGGCGTGAAGGGCGGTTGGATATCCTGGGCGGTCAGTTGGCAGATGGCGGTCAGCAGGAGCAGGATGGTAAGTGGTCGCATGGTATTTCGTTTTGGTGTGCTCCTGCCAAAATAGCAAAAAAGCCGACGCTCCGTAGAGCACCGGCATCATCAACTAATCAAGTTTTTGGATGTTGGTCGACCAGCATCCAGATCACGCCCTGGGCACTTTCTTCAGATGCTCTGCCCCTTCCACCTCGAGATTGAGGCTTCTGAGGTCGTCCAGACTAAAGGCCCCTTCGAGGCTAAGCAGCACGAACTCGTCTTCGCCGTTGACGGTCAGGATGAGGTCGGTGATCCGGTCGCCGCTTTCGCGGACGTAACAATCGATCTTGCTGCCGCCGTCGCGGATCTGCATGAGTTGCTCGAAGTTATCGTTTTGGATCCCGCGCAGGAGTCGCTGATAATCCTTCGGGTCGACGATGTTCTCCTCCTCCATGACCAGCACCCGCAGGTGGCTGATCTTTTCGATCAGTTTGGCCTCTTCGCCCTCCGCAAAGGAGCCGGCTAATTTGAGCAGCCAACCGTCGATGTCGATCTGTGTCGCTTTCTCGTGGTGGAGGTAGCGCTCGTAGAAGTTGATGATAGATTGGCTTTGAGCCGAGAGGGTGGCGACTGAGCATAGCAGTGCCAGGCTGAAGAAAAGGGTTCTCATCGGGTGATGGTTTTACAAGAGTGGGAAGAATTGATACTGGATGCTGGATTCTGGATACTGGTTACTAGGATCTAGGATCTAGGATCCAGCATCCAGTATCCAGAAACTCAATTCCGGATGACCTTGCGGGTCACGACGCCCTGATTGGTGGTGATCTCTACGAAAAAGAGGCCGTTCCCGTTCAGGTTGAAGGTATTTTCGTTGCCGGAGATCGTATCGATCAGGCGGCCGTTGGCGTCGAGGATGCGGATCTGCTGGATCTGCACGCCTGCTTCCCGCTGGATGGTGTATTCCGGTCCGTAGTTGGGATTGGGATACACCTGCACGAGATCGTTGGTCAGTTCGCGCAGGGAGTTGATCCCCTGATTGGGGTCGAGCGACAGTTGAAGCAGATCGTTGTAGTCGAAATCGCCTTGTACGAAGATGAGCACGAAATCGGTCGCGTCGTTGACCACGAAGACCAGGTCGGTGATCTTTTCGCCTTCTTCCTGCAGGTAGAAGTGTACCTGGGTGTCTTCCGATCGCACATGCAGCAACTCCTCATAGTCGTCGGCTTCGATCTGGGCCATCAGGCTGCGGTAGTCGGCCGGGTCGACCGCGTTTTCGTCTTCCATGACGAGAATGCGCAGGTAGGAGAGTTTTTCCAGCAGGTCGCTGTCTTCCTTAAGGAGGTCGTCGGCCTGATCGATGATCTGGGCGCGAAGCTCGACCTCGTCGACCGAGTTGTGCGATTGGTATTTGTCGAAGAATTCCTGAAGATATTCGCTTTGCGCCGGGAGCGCGCCTGCGAACAGCAGCAGGGCGAAAAGGCTATACAGAATTTTCATGATTGGGTGTTTTCAAGTGATGGAATGTGGTTCGCCGGGGCCTCAGGCTTGCGGTTTGATGACCGGCACGATCTCCTCGTTGTCCAGATCGCCGTCTAGCGCCTGGTTGACGAGATCGGCGATCTCCTCCAGCTTGAGTTTGGTTTTGGCGCTGACCATGATAAAACTGTCAGCTTCGTGCACCAGGATCAGCATGTTCTTGATCGTTTCCTGTTTGTCGCGGATGTAGAAATTGATCCGGGCGCCATCGGAGCGCACCGAGAGCAGTTCTTCGAACGATTCCGATTGCACGCCGCTGATCAGCCGGTTGTAGTCGCGGGGCGTGACCAGGTTGTGGTCTTCCATGACCATGAATTTCAGTTTCTTGAACTTCTTGACCATTTGGAAGGCGGCCCGTTCTTCCGGCGTTTCGGCCTGGCTCTTGGCGATGCCGGCGCCGAGTTTGATCAGCCAGCCCGGCACGGTAATGTTGAAGACTTCTTCGCTGTGTTTGTACTTGCGGTAGAACTGGTTGATGCTTTTGGTCTGTGCGCCGGCCGTCAGTGGCAGCAAGAGCAGAAAAAGGGCAGACAAGAACAATGGGAACCTCATAGTGAACGGGGTTTTTAAGTTTGCAAATGCGGGTGATCAGTCGTCGTTGGCGTCGTCACCGTCGCCTTCGAAGGCTTCCGTCAGCTTGGAGATGTTGTTGAGGTCGATGTTGCCGACGAAGCTCATGAGTACGAACTCGTCTTCGCCGCCGACCAGCAGGAGCAGTTCGTTGATCACGGTGCCGCCGTCGTCTTTGATGAAGAATTCGACATTATCGCCGCCCTTGTCGCGTACGGTCATCAGCACTTCGTAGCTATTGGTGTTGAAGGCCTTCTTGGCTTCGTCGAAGAATTGCTTGGGCGTTTCTTCGCTGACGAGGATGCGCAGCGAACGCATGTCTTTGACGACCGACATGATGGCTTCGGCCTCTTCGTCGTCGAGGTTGAGGTCCATTTTGTCAAAGAGCTGGAACATCTTGGGGCTGATGTACACAACGGTAAAGCGGTCGTCGTCGAGGTACTTGTTGAAGTACTTGCTGATGGCGTCGTCTTGGGCCTGAGCAGTGAAGCCGACGGCCACGAACAGCAGGGCGAGGAGGATCTTGAACGTTTTCATGATAAACGGATTAGTTAGTAAGGTTAATAAAAAGGTGAAAGCAGATTGTTTCGATCTATTTCAGGGGTTTGGAAACTTTCTCCATCTTGTTGATCTCGGCGGTGGCGGCTTTGGCGCCCCGGTTGAGCTTGGTGGCCAGCAGTTTGAGGGCGGCCTTGGTTTCTTCCAGGGCGATCTCCTCGGAAGCCGGTTCGTACTTATCCCAATTGATGGCCATCGCATCGCCATGATGGTCGGTGGTGGCCAGCGGAACGAGGAA
>JAGQXA010000415.1 GCA_020436865.1 Saprospiraceae bacterium
ATGGCTTTCATAGGGCTATTGGGTGATTGGTTTATTGGGTGATTGGTTTATTGGAGGATTGGGAGGACATGAGCTCCATGAAACAATCTTCGATGCCCGCATTTATGGGGTGCACTTGGACATTTCCATGGCCCCGGTCGGCCAGGTAGCCGGTCAGTTGATCGGTGTCGGTCGATTTCCGGGTGGCCAGGTGGACGAACTCGCCGAAGGGATAGGCCGAGTGGGTATCCGGATATGCGCGGAGGTCCTGGATGAGTTGCGACGGACGATCCGAGCGCACGGCCAGCAGCGGCTTGTCGAAAGCTTTGGTGATGGCCGCGGGCGTGTCGACGCTCAGCATGCGGCCGTCCTGGATGAGGGCGACGCGATCGCAGAGGCTCGCTTCGTCCATGTAGGGCGTCGATACGAGGGTCGTGATACCGGCCTCCTGGTAGTGTTTGAGCATTTCCCAAAATTCGCGGCGCGACACGGCGTCGACCCCGGTCGTGGGCTCGTCGAGGATCAGCACGGTGGGCTCGTGAATGAGGGTGCAGCAGAGGGCCAGTTTTTGCTTCATCCCACCCGACAGGGCGCCGGCCTTGCGGTGTTTGAAGGGTTCGATCTGCACATAGATGTCGCGGATCAGGTGGTAGTTCTCCTCGATGGTAGTGCCGAAGATAGTGGCGAAGAAGCGCAGGTTTTCGAGCACGCTCAGGTCTTGGTAGAGTGAAAAACGCCCCGGCATATAGCCCACGATGCGGCGGATCTGCTTGTAGTCTTTCACCACGTCGTATCCTGCCAGCCTGGCCTCACCGCTATCGGGCAGCAGCAAGGTGGTCAGGATGCGCATCAGGCTCGACTTCCCGGCGCCGTCGGGACCGATCAGGCCGAACAGCTCGCCCCGTTCGACGGAAAAGGATATCTCCTGCAGGGCCTGGGTTTGGCCGTAGGAGATCGATATGCCGTTGATTTGGATCATTGGTTGGATGTTGGATAGTAACGATCGGACCGCTCCGAGCGGTCCGATCGCTTGGTAAGATCTAGTTATTCGAGAAGACCACCTCCCCCGGCATGCCGATCTTGATCGAGCCATCGTTCTTCACGGCCACTTTGATGGCGTAGACCAGATTGACCCGCTCTTCCTTGGTTTGCACGATCTTAGGGGTGAATTCCGCCTGATCGGAGATCCAGGTGACGGCGCCGGGCAGCGAGCGGTTGGCGTCGTCGCTTTCGTCGATCAGGACGGAGACCTCCTGCCCGATCCGCACGTGCGGCAGTTGTTCTCCGCTCACGTAGGCCCGGAGGATCATGCGGTCGAGGTCGGCGACCTTATAGAGTGGTTTGCCGGCGGCGGCGAACTCGTTGGGTTCCGCCAGTTTCAGTAGGACGGTCCCGTCGATCGGATTGACGATGTAGCTCTTACGCAGTTGGTCGTCGATCTGCCGGATCTGCACTTCGAGGGGGTCGATCTCCGCCAGGATGCCCTCATTGAGGGTGCCGACGTTTTGCCGGGCGGCGGCGATCTGTTTGTCGACCACTTCGATCTGGCCGGTCAGGTCGTCGAGTTGTTTGGGGGTGGCCGCCTTGTCTTGCAGCAGAGCTTCCACCCGCGCCTTTTCCCGCAGGAGGTTGCGGCGTTGCTCTTCGAGCACGGCGATGTCGGGTTGTGCGCTACGCGTTTTGCGCGATACGCTGCGAATGCCGGCCTGAAGCTGCAATTTTTTCAAATAGAGCTGGGTGGTATCGATCAGTCCGACCACCTGACCTTTTTCGAGGCGCGATCCTTCCTCGAGTTGCAGTTGGAGGATCTTGCCGGTGGCTTCGGCGGGCACCAACACTTCGGTCGCTTCGAAGTTGCCGTAGGCGTCGGAGCCGTTTTCGCCGTTATTACAGGCGACGAGGAGCAGTAGGCCGCACAGGGCCAGGGCATGAAAGAATTGGGAGGTCATTAGAGCAAGCCTTTATGGGTTAGGAAATCGACTTTCACTTGTTCGCGCCGGATGCGGTGGGCTTCCAGTTGCAGGCGCGACTGGAGCAGGGCGTTGACCTGGGTCAG
>JAGQXA010000051.1 GCA_020436865.1 Saprospiraceae bacterium
TCGAGATTTCCCCCAATGCCGATCCGCCGGTCGTGCGCATCATCGATTACAACAAGTTCCTCTACGAACGAAAGAAAAAGGAAAAGGAGCTCAAAGCCAAGGCCGCTAAAACGGTCATCAAAGAAATCCGTTTCGGACCGAACACCGACGACCACGACTTCGACTTCAAGATGCGGCACGCCTATAAATTCCTGGAAGAAGGCGCCAAGGTGAAAGCCTACGTGCACTTCCGCGGACGTACCATCGTCTTCAAAGATCGCGGCGAACTGCTCCTGCTCCGCTTCATCAAAGAACTCGAAGAGGTCGGCGCCGCCGAAGCCCTGCCCAAAATGGAAGGCCGCCGGATGATCGTAGTTCTCGCCCCCAAGAAAAAGAAGAAGTGACGGTCATTGGTTTATTGGGGGTATTGGGGAATTAGTTAATTGGGGAATTAGGTGATTGGGGAATTAGTGGGAAAGCATTGGGAAAAATTCCAAAACCAGTAGGTTCTTGTATAGGGTTTACGGATTAATTGCCGTATATTTGGCCCTCCAAAAAATGTGAACAGAGATGCCTAAGATGAAGACCCACTCCAGCGCCAAGAAACGCTTCAAGGTGACTGGATCCGGTAAGATCAAGCGCTTTCAGGCCCGGACTTCCCACCTGCTGCGCAAAAGAAGTAAAAAAGCCAAGTTGCGCCTGCGCGATGCCGCCCTGGTACATCCCTCGGACGAGGCACGCGTAAAGCGGATGCTTGGTATCTGATTTTTTAACGAGGATGCAGGCCAAAGCGTTGCACTTCGCCGCAGCCCCTGTATCGCACTAAAAAAGCTCATATGCCACGTTCAGTGAACTCGGTTGCGTCCCGAACCCGGCGCAAAAAGATCTTGAAGGCGGCCAAAGGTTACTTTGGCGCCCGTAGTAAAGTCTATACCGTTGCCAAGAACGCGGTCGAAAAGGGTATGCAGTACGCCTACCGCGACCGTCGCAACAAAAAGCGCGCCTTCCGTCGCCTGTGGATCGCCCGGATCAATGCCGGCGCCCGCCTGCACGGTATGTCGTACTCCCGTCTGATGCACCAGCTTTCGGAAAAGGACATCGTCCTCAACCGGAAAGTTCTGGCCGATCTCGCCATGAACCATCCCGACGCCTTCAAGGCCGTCGTGGAAAAGGCCAAAGCCTGATCGACATCAGCTTCTCGTAAAAAAGGGAAGGAACCCAGTTGGTTCCTTCCCTTTTTTCGTTCTACAGAAGGCGAACCTATTGAACAATAAAAGGACGGCTCTCCTGCCAATCCCGGGCCTGTACCCGCAAGAAGTAGACGCCGGCCGGTATTTCCCGCAGATCGATCTGCCAGCTCTGCCGTCCGGACTCTTTTCCCCTTTTCAGCAATCGGCCTTCGGAACCCACAATGTACCAATCGATCTCCTTCCGCTCCGCCGCCTCCACTTCGACCTGCAGCCGGTCGGCGGCGGGGTTGGGCCAAAGCCGCAGGCTGCCTGGCCGACGATCGGCCGCTTCTTTACCGGCGGTAACTTCCTCCAGCAGCTGCGACTGATAGACGCCGTGCCCATGGGTCGCTAGCCGCAACTTGCGGTCGGGCAGGTACGCGCTCAGGTGCATGGCCAGCACCGCCTCCGGGAGGCCTTCGCCATACGATCCCCAATTTTCACCGCCATCCGTCGACACCCACACGCCGAGGTCGTTGCCCATATACACATGTTGCGGGATCTGCGGATCGATCCAAATGGTGTTGGCGGGCACATCGGGCAGCCCGCCGTCGACCGGCGTCCACACTCCTCCTCCATCGGTCGTCCGGTACACATGGGCGGTGCCGAACCCGGAGAACACGGCATAGACCACCTCCGGATCCAGCGGATGTATGGCAATATCCATAGCCAGGCGATCGGGCAAGCCGGCCATCGCGGTCCATTGCTGGCCGCCATCCACACTTTTCAGCACCTTCGGGGGAACTGTGCCGAACAAGGGGGCCGTACTAACGTACAGCAACTGCGGGTCGTCGGGCCCCACGGCGATCGTCAGCAATACGTTGGGCGGATCCACCTGACCGGCGCCGACCAGCTGCCAGGTATTCGCCGTATCCACCGAGCGGTACAAGCTCTGGGCGCCGGCATAGATCGTGCCCGGCTGCGAAGGGGCCAGCTCATAAGGCGCATTGAAGGCTCGCGGTTCGGTCAGTGCCTGCGATGGCGACACGTTTACGAACTGGATACCCCGGTCCGTCGAGCGCAAGATGTTGAGCCCCTGATAGGTCGCGAACACGATGCTGTCGTTGTCGGGAAAAACGGCGGTCGACATCCCGTCGCCACCGATCACGCGGTACCAGGAATCCTGCCCCAGGTAGACGGCGGTGGCATTATCCTGCAAGCCCCCCAGGGCAAAGGCAGGATCGTCGGTGGAATTCGAGAAATTGGCGTGAAATTGCGTGGTCTGGTAGCCCCCGTTGCGGCCCTCCCAACTGTGGCCGTTATCGCCCGAATAGAAGATCCCGCCGTCCGTGGCCAGGTACAGGGTATTGGGCAAGGTCGGGTGGTAGTACGCGGCATGGATGTCGGCATGCACATAGTCGGAAGGCCCTTCGGGCTCGCCCGCTTGGATCAGGGTATCGATGTACCACTGGAACCAGTAGCTGGAAGGCAACAATATAGCGCCGGCATTGGCCGACCAGAAGGCGTCGATGCCGGTATACAGCAGATAGTTCGGATCCTCGGGGTTTACGGCAATGTCGTGGGAATACCAGCCCTGGTACTGAGGCACATTCATCGGGTTGACCAGGGAAAAGGTAGTGCCTCCGTTAGCTGAACGGTACAGGCCCAGACCTGCGTTGTGATGCGCCACGCTGGCATAGATGATCGATGGATCGGACGGGCTCATCGTCAATAAGGTCTTGCCGGAGTAATTCGAGGGCAGGCCGCTCACCAGCGAAAAATTGGCGCCTCCGTCGATCGAGCGGAAGACCCCCTTCTGCGGACTTTGGTAGCCACCGTGGCTGACCAGCATGCGGTTGGTATCGACCGGGTTGAGCGCGAAATCGGCCGCCATTGGAAGAGCGTGGATGAGGTCCCAGCTTTCTCCGGCATTGTAGCTGCGAAAAAGCCCTTCGGTGGTGGCGGCGTACACTGTTTCCGGCCGAAGCGGATTCACGACGATCTGCTGCACTCCCGTCATTTCTTCGTACGACCAGTCGAGCGACTTGCTCCAGCTTTGCCCGCCGTCGGTGCTTTTCAGAATGCCGATCCCATAGGTGCCGCGCGTCAGGCGGTCGACCAGGCCGGGCATGGCGGCCGTATAGTTGTAGACCTCCCCCGTGCCGATGTACAGCACCTCGGGATGCGCCGGATCAATGGCAATCGCGCCCACCCCCAATACCGGAAAGCCGGTCGGAACATAGCTCCAGGCTTCGGCCCCTACCCCACCGGTTTCCGTTTTCCA
>JAGQXA010000416.1 GCA_020436865.1 Saprospiraceae bacterium
TCCGGTCGGCGACCCGGAAAAGATCGACCCGACCGGCTCCAACGAAACGGACGATCCCTATACCCTGCGCGGCCAATCTTCACACGACAACCTTCAGGTGGTCACTACCGCCCCTCGTAGCGAGGGTACTTACTACAAGATCCAGATCATCGCCATCCGTACCTTCGAAGAAGACCACCCGCGCTACGCCGGCGTGCGCAACATCGGTCGCTTCGACACCGAGCGGATCGTCGAGAAGAACCTGACCCGCGTGCTCATCGCCGATTTCGGCACGATCGAAGAGGCCAAGGTCGCCCTCAACCTCGTCGAGGAAGGAGGCTTCCCCGACGCCTTTATCGTGCGGTATCAGGATGGGCAGCGGATGGAGCGGTATAGAGGGAAGTAGAGTGAGAGTGAGAGTGAGAGTGAGTGTGAGTGTGAGTCCCCGTAACTCCGAATGGCATTCGGAGAGATGGCCTTAGGGCCACCTACTCCACGTTCCAGACCTTCTCCGCCAGAGCGGGGTGCTGCAGGAAGAACTCCTGCAAGCGCTTGCGGCTGGCCAGGAAGATGAATTTACGGCCGAAATGACCGGGCTGATGCAGTGCCACCGTGACGATGCTGAAGATCCCCCAATCCTTCTCGCGCAAGCGGTCGACATTGTGCCAGGGGTAGCGATAGGAGCGGAAGTAATTCGTGGCATAGACGAATTCTTCGCTCATTTCGACCCGCTTCAACCGAAGTAGCGTCAGGTACAGGATACCTGCTCCGATGAGGTAGAACAAGGCCGTGCCGACCCGGAACAAAAAGGCGGGAATGTTGCCGAAATAGCTCGTATCGACCAGGAATACCGCGATGGTGAAAGCCCCGAAAAAGGTCAGCCAAAAGGTCGGGATGAAGATCTTGAGAATGAGGGTCAGATTCGATGAAACTTGCTGCATGCCAGTGTTTTTCCGCTAACTAGCCATTTCCGCCTCTTCCTTTGCCACGACGCGGGCCGAAATGATGATACTTACCTCGTACAATACGTATAATGGCATTCCGATCAGCAATTGAGTGACCACGTCGGGCGGCGTGATGATGGCCGCCAGTACCAGAATGATCACAAAGGAATGCCGCCGGTATTTACGCATAAACTCGGGCGTGACCAGGCCGGCTTTCGACAGGAAGTACACGATCACCGGCAACTCGAACACGAGTCCGGCAGGGGCCGTAAACATGATCATATACGTGATGTACGACGAGACGGTCGGCATGTTCTCTACCCCCGGGATGGTGTATCCCATCAGGAAATTGACCGCAAAGGGGGCAATGACGAAGTAGCCGAACAACACGCCGGTCAGGAACAGAAGAGAGCAGACAAAAACGATCCCACGGGCCGCCTTACGCTCCTTCGCATACAGCCCCGGCCGGATGAACCGCCAAAATTCCCAGAATACGAAGGGAAAAGCGACGATGAACCCCAAAACGAACGAAGCCTTAATGCTGATGATGAACGATTCGCCGAACCCGATCGCCTGCTTCGTAAACTCCGGAGGCGAAAAACAAAGCGAGTCTGAAATGCTGCAGAACAGGCGATACGTGGGAAAATCGGCATGGGTCGGACCAAAAATGATCAGGTCGAACAGCAGGTTGTGGAACAGAAAGAAGACAATGCCCACCGTCGTGATCACGATCAGCGAGCGAATGATGTGCCACCGCAATTCCTCCAAATGCTCCAGAAAGGACATTTCTTTCTCTCCTTTCTGATCCAGCTTGTCGACATCTACCTGATCCAGGGCCATTTCTTGTCAGTTGGGTTAAGCCTGCCTTCCGGCCGGTAACCGGCCGGAAGGCAGGAGGACGTACAAATGTATAAAAAAAGTGGGTTGCGCTCCTTAGAACCTCGACCAGCATCTTCGTTTAACCGACCCGGACCCGGTGTTACTTTTCGGCAGATCTTCGTTATCCTCATACACGGGCGGCCCCGCTAGCCTCCGCTCGTCCTTCCAACCAGTGATGCTGTCTTTTCTTGTTCCCGTCTCCCGGTGAGCGTGCGCCCCGGAGACCCCGGTTCTTTATTCCTGTTCGCAAAAAAACCATTGCCATGAAGTACTGCTGTTCGCTCCTGCTTTGCCTCTTACTGACCCCTGCCCTCTTCGCCCAGCCTCTCGACGACATCGCCGAGCGCCGGATCGTGGAGGAAAAACGCCTGCTGCCCTTCGAACCCGTCCGCGAAACCGACCTCTTCTGGGAATGTCGGCTCGGACGGGTCATCGACACCCGCCAAAAAGGCAACCTCGTCTTTCGCTACCCGGAACGCCCCTTCTTCGACCTCCTCCGCGAAGCGGCCCTGGCCGGAAGGATCACCTTGTACGACCCGGCCGACGAACACTTCAGCTCGACCATTGCGCCGGCCAACGTACCACAGCTATTCTCGCAGATGGACACCGTCGAGATCATCAGGGCCGAAACCTACTCCTCCGAAATTGCCATCGTGGCGAACGACGTTTATTTCGAAGACATCAAGAAGTTTCGGATCCAGGAGATCTGGTATTTCGATAGCCGCACCTCCAGCCTGCACGTCCGTATCCTGGGAATCGCGCCGCTGCAGGAAGTGTACGACGACAACGGCAATTTTCTGTTCGAAAAACCCTTGTTCTGGGCCTACTACCCCGAATTGCGGGCAGAATTGTCGCGTCACACCGTTTATATGCCCCAAAACGAACGCGCCCGGATCACCTGGGAAGACCTTTTCGAAATGCGCCGCTTCGAAAGCTATGTCTATCGCGCACCCGATCAGCTCGGACGCCGGCTGCAGGACATCTACCAGGGTCCGGAACTATTGCGCGAAGCGGAAAAGGTCGAAGCCGGTGTCTTCACCTACGAACACGACCTGTGGTCGTATTGAGGTCCCGATAAACGGCCGTCGCGTAGGGCCGCACCCGACCTTCGGGAAAAAACGTACATTTGCGCGGCGGGAAGGAATTCAAGCCTTCCCGCCGTTTGCCAATGGCCCTCGATATCCTGTTGCAGTTGGGTTTGTTCGTGCTCAGCCTCGGCGTGCTCCTCAAAGCTTCCGACTGGTTCGTCAATTCGGCCGAACAGATCGGGCTGTCGCTCGGGCTCAGCCCGCTGGTCGTCGGCGTGACCATCATCGCCTTTGGTACTTCTCTGCCCGAACTGGCTTCCTCGATCGCTTCGGTCTATGCCGGTGAATCGGAGATCGTAGTCGGCAACGTGGTAGGTTCCAACATTACCAATATCCTGCTGATCCTCGGCCTCACCGCTATCGTCGGCAAGGAAGTCAGGTTGGAGTTGCGCATCCTGGGCATGGACATTCCCCTCCTGGCCGGGTCGGCCATCCTGCTGTGGTTCGCCTTGCGCGACCTGCAGTTCTCCAAGGCCGAAGCCATCCTCTTCGCGACCGGCCTGGCGCTCTTTCTTCTCAACACCTTCCAAAGCGAAGAAAAAGCGAAGGCCTTCGAAGCCGAGCGCCCGGCCACTTCCTGGCGCACCTATGCCATGTTGGTGGTCGGAGGCGCACTCGTGTATATCGGCGCCACCTATACGATCGCCGCCATACAACGGATCTCCGAACTGGCCCGGATCGAATCGGAAGTCATTGCCCTGACGCTGGTTGCCCTGGGCACCTCTTTGCCCGAACTGGTCGTCAGCCTTACCGCCGCCCGCAAGGGCAAAACGGCCATTGCCGTCGGCAACGTGATCGGCTCGAACGTATTCAACACCTACGCCGTGATGGCCATCCCCGGCCTTCTGGGCGATCTGGTCATCCCGGGGGCCGTGATCGAATTCAGCCTGCCCCTCATGGTGGGCGTAACCTTCCTGCTCGTGCTGGTTTCCATCAACCACCGCATTTCCCGCTGGGAAGGCAGCCTGTTGCTCTTATTCTATCTGTTTTTCCTGCTCGAACTGTTGAAAGGGGTCGTTTGAAAACAAGATCCCTCGCGCGCATCTTTCCGGAAAATGCCGGATATTTGTTTTCTTTGATCTCTGATGGGCCGGACCTGTTTTCGCTTTGGAGATATACCAATGATGGCAAAGGGCACGTTAATGGCAAGAGAACTCGCTCTTTGGCTCCCGGGCGCTCGTCCGACCGCCCTTATGCTCCAGCCCTAACCGGAACGATCGAATTCCGGGCACCCTAAGAATGCTACACGTATAGTTGAATAAATGCCGGCAAAGGGACCACGTCCACCTACCCGGCTTGCAGGAACCTGTCGATCCGCACAAAATAAAAAACCACGTTGCTATGAAGTCCTTGATCCTCTGGACATTGTTGTTTTTCCCCGTTTGCCTCTTTTCCCAAACCGCCTTGGAAGGAGGACTGCTGCTCGGCGCCTCAAATTACCTGGGAGACATCGCATCCGAAACGATCGAGGTCTCCGACACGCACGTGGCCGGCGGGATCTTTCTACGATACCCGGCGGGAAAGCACTTCTTCTTCCGCCCGGGCGTATATCTGACCCACCTGAGCGCCGACGATGCCAACTCCAAGCGGCGGGCCGCCCGGGGCTTCAGCTTCGAGGCCGATCTGTTCGAGGCGACGATGATCGTCGAATGGCATTTTCTCGGCAACTCCCGCCGCAAGGCCTATCGCTCGCGGCAGCGGGTGATGAGCCCCTATCTGTTCAGCGGAGTAGGCTTCA
>JAGQXA010000417.1 GCA_020436865.1 Saprospiraceae bacterium
ATTATTGCCCGCGACGCCGACCAGATCGGAAGGGTCCGGACGGAAGCCCGCGAAGGAGTCCGCCGGCAATCGGCTTTCGACCTGAACTGGGAGCTCGATCGGGAAAAAGCCGATACGCTTCTTTTCAAAGGTTATGAAGCGGCCTACCGACCCAGCGAGGTCTCGGGAAAGGACCGGCTGTACTACGACCGGAGCCGGCCGTTCACCAGGAAGATCCCCTATTTCAATAACTATCGAGCCACCCTGTCCGTTCAGAAGCCCTTCGCCTACCTGCTCCCCCAAGCCTATGCCGAGGTGGCGGAAAGGCTGCGCTGGAACGGGGTCGAGCTGCACCGGCTGGAGGAAGACGTCACCCTCGAGGTCGAGCAGTACTACATCGAGTCGTACGAAACCAGCCGGGGGCCTTACGAGGGGCACTACCTGCACTACCAGGTCGAACTCCGGCCGGTCGTGCGCGAGTGGACCTATCGGAAAGGCGATTATCTGATCTATGCCGATCAAACCGCCAACGCCTATCTCGTATCCGTCCTGGAGCCACAGGCGCCCGACTCCTACTTTGCCTGGAACTTTTTCGACGGCATTCTGATGCAGAAGGAATATTTTTCATCGTATGTATTCGAAGACATCGCCGCCGATCTGCTGCGGCAGGATCCGGCCTTGCGCCGGGAGCTGGAAGCCCGTATGGCAGCCGACCCGCAATTCGCGGAAAATGCCCGGGCGCAACTCGACTTCGTATACAAGCGCTCGCCTTACTACGAGCCCACGCACGATCTTTATCCGGTAGGACGTATTCTGGAACCTGTAAGGTTGGGGAAATAGGAACCGTATAGAGGGGCGACCTCTACGAGGTCGTTTATGTTGTATCCATTTTTTCTAGAGAGGGGGGACCTCTACGAGGTCCTGCCGGTTGGCGAAATCGCCAACCAGCTTCGGGGTCCTGGCCCAGATTCTTGTCGCCGGGGGAGGGAGGTCCTCTACGGCCCGCTCTAATCGCGCCTATTTAGCCTCGAATTTTGGGCGTATCCTGCACGATCAGGAACATTGGCCCGGAAAAATTCCCACACTCGCAAATTTTGCGAGGGACCGGGTTTATTTTGCCGCGGTTCAAGAAAGGGGCGACCTCTATGAGGTCGTCTATTCCGCATCCCTTTTGGTAGAGGGGGGCTTTACGAGGTCCTGTTGGTTGGCGAAATCGCCAACCAGCTCCAAGTCCTTGGCCAACAGATTCCTATCGTCGGGGTTGGAGGACCTCGTAGAGGTCCCCCCTCTCTAGCAACGCACGCCGCCCCACACACGCCGACCTCGTAGAGGTCGCCCCATTTCGCTACGAAAATCTACGACGAATGGCCGACGTGTTTTCCCAATTGTATATTCAGATCGTTTTTGCCGTCAAACACCGACAGGCATTGATCCAGCCGGAGTGGGAGGTCTGTCTCCACAAATACATTACCACCGTGATCCAAAACCGCGGACACAAAATGCTCGCCATCAACGGAATGCCCGACCACCTCCACCTGTTCATCGGAATGAAACCGGTGGAGAACATCTCCGAACTAGTACGGGAGGTCAAGAAAACCAGCACGCGGTTCATCCAGCACAACGGATATTGCTTAGGCAAATTCCAATGGCAGAGCGGATATGCGGTATTTTCCTATAGCCACTCCCACCTTGAACGGGTCTGTCGCTATATTGAAAATCAGAAACACCATCATGCCAGGCAGAATTTCCGAGCAGAATTCGAGGCGATCCTGGAGAGGCGGGAGATCGATCGGGGCCCTAAACGGCCATTCGACTTCTAGAGAGCGTGTTCGTTGCGGTCAAACCTCTGGCAACCAAATAATTTCTGCAGTTGCAGCCTTTGAGAGAAGCCCTTGCCAAAGCCGAGACCTTGTCAACGCATCGCTAACAAGGGAACCCTTTGCCAGCGCCGAACTGTCTCCGGTACTTCTCAATCGATCTGCAACCAATAAAACCCATAGGCGCCAAGGGTCAGCAGAAAGGGCCGATCGGTGATCTGCGGGAAGGGCGTCTCATAGATCATCTCCCGGGTCGACCGGCCGGCGTATTCCGAAAGGTCCAGCTCGACCACCTCGGGCTTGTACGACAGATTGGCCACCACCAAAACGGTTTCCGACGGACAGGAGCGGATGTAGGCCAGAATACGCTCGTTGGCGGGAAACAGCAGTTGCATATCGCCGCTGCGCAGAGCCGGATGATCTTTGTAGATGCCGATCATTTTGCGCATCCATTGCAGCATCGAGCGATGGCGTTTTTCCTGGACTTCCACGTTGATGGTGCGATAGTTGAACTCCGGATCGATCACCACCGGCAGGTAGAGTTCCTGCGGATTGGCATTGGAAAAGCCGGCATTCAGGTTGGCGTTCCACTGCATGGGGGTGCGCACCCCGTCGCGATCGTTGAGGTAGCAGTTATCGCCCATGCCGATCTCGTCGCCGTAGTAGAGCACCGGAGTGCCTGGCATCGAGAAGAGCAGGGAGTTCATCAGCTCCATCTTCCGGCGGCTGCCGTCCATGAGGCGGGCCAGGCGCAGTCGGATGCCCAGGTTGATGCGGGCCTGGTGATTTTCGGCGTATTCTTCCCACATGAACCAACGATCCATTTCAGTGACCATCTCGAGGGTCAATTCGTCGTGGTTGCGCAGGAAGGTAGCCCATTGGCAAACAGAAGGTATCTCCGGGGTTTCATCGAGAATATCGACGATATCCTGGCGATGATGCCGTTTCAGGGCCATGTATAGGCGCGGCATGAGCGGGAAGTGGAAATTCATGTGGCACTCGTCGCCCTCGCCGAAGTAAGCGGCCGAATCCTTGGGCCACATATTGGCTTCCGCCAGCAGCATGATCTCGCCGCCGTGTTTACGTTCGATATGCGCTCGCAACTCCTTGAGGAAGGCATGGGTTTCCGGCACGTTCTCACAGCTGGTCCCTTCCCGTTCGAAGAGGTAAGGGATGGCGTCGAGCCGGAAACCGTCGACCCCGAAGTCGGCCCAGTAGTCGATGATCTTGAAGATCTCGAGCCGCACCTCAGGGTTGTCGAAGTTCAGATCGGGCTGGTGGTGATAAAAGCGGTGCCAATAATATTGCTCGATCTCTGGATCCCAGGTCCAGTTGGAATCCTCGAAATCCTTGAAGATGATCCGAACTCCTTCGTACTTGTCGGCGCTACGGCTCCACACGTAGAAATTCCGAAAGGAGGATCCTTCCGGCGCCTCCTTGGCCCGTTTGAACCAGGGGTGCTGGTCGGAAGTGTGGTTGATCACCAATTCGATGATCACCCGGATGCCCCGGCGTTTGGCGCCGGCGACAAACTCGCGGAAATCGTCGAGCGTGCCGTAGATCGGGTTGACGGTATAATAATCGGCAATGTCGTAGCCGTCGTCTTTCAGGGGCGATGGGAAAAATGGCAAAAGCCACACCGCGGTCACGCCCAGTTCCTCCAGGTAATCGAGTTTGTCGATCGCTCCGCGAAAATCGCCGATGCCGTCGTCGTTGGAGTCGTAAAAACTCTTCAACGGCAATTCGTAGATCACCGCATCCTTGTACCAAAGATCAGTAGTATGGGTGGACATATTGCTCTTGTTGGAAGGTCCAAAGGTAGGGAATCATTGGGCAGGAGGCAAATGGACCGCAGCCGGCGCCCTGCCGAATGTGCCGGATTTCACTCGGGCAATCCGCCAAAAAGTCCGATATTGACCCTCCATCCTGCCAATATTTCGCGAAAGCGGACTTGGTCGGAAATTTGCAGTTGATCGTTTGTTCGATCGTCCGAATGCCATTCGGACCGACAACCCAACCCAGTAATCCAATCACCCAATAACCCAATTTCCTAATCAACCACCATGACCTACGATAATTTCACCATAAAGGCGCAAGACGCCATCATGAAAGCCCAGCAGATCGCCGCCGGCGTCGAGCAGCAATCGGTCGATACGCCGCACCTGCTGAAGGGCATTCTGGAAACCGACGAGCATGTTGCCAAGTTCCTCCTGCAAAAAATGGGAACCAACATGCCGGTGCTCAAGCGCGAGATCGACGAAGCGATCAAGTCGTATCCCAAGGTGCAGGGCTCCGACAAGCAGTACCTCACCAACGATGCCAACCAGGCCTTGAGCCGTGCCAAAAAACGGCTGGCGGAGTTCGGCGACGAGTACATTTCCATCGAACTGATCTTGCTGGGCATCCTGGAAGGCAAGGATAAGGGCGCCCGTATCCTCAAGGAACAGGGCGCCACGGTCGACGGCCTCATCAGCGCCATCCAGGAACTGCGCAAAGGCCGCAAGGTGACCGATCAGAGCACCGAAGACTCCTACAATGCCCTGGCCAAGTACGCCATCAATCTCAACGAGCGGGCCGAGTCGGGCAAGCTCGACCCGATCATCGGCCGCGACGAGGAGATCCGTCGCGTGCTGCACATCCTTTCGCGTCGCAAGAAGAACAATCCTATCCTCATCGGCGAGGCAGGCGTGGGCAAGACGGCCATCGTGGAGGGCATCGCCTGGCGAATCGTCAAGGGCGACGTACCCGAAAACCTCAAAAGCAAGAAGATCTATACCCTCGACATCGCCGCACTGATCGCCGGCGCCAAGTATAAAGGCGAATTCGAAGAGCGCCTCAAGGGCGTCATTCGCGAAGTGACCGAGAGCAACGGGGAGATCATCCTGTTCATCGACGAGATCCATACCCTCATCGGCGCCGGAGGCGGGCAGGGCGCCATGGATGCCGCCAACATCCTCAAGCCGGCCCTGGCACGGGGTGAATTGCGCACCATCGGCGCAACCACACTCGACGAGTACCAGAAATACTTCGAGCGCGACAAGGCCCTGGTGCGCCGCTTCCAAACCGTACTGATCGAAGAGCCGAGCGTGGAAGACACCATCTCCATCCTGCGCGGCCTGCAGGAGCGCTACGAGGTGTACCACAAGATCGAGATCCTCGACGAAGCCCTCGTGGCCGCCGCCGAACTGTCGCACCGCTACATCTCCGACCGCCACCTGCCCGATAAAGCCATCGACCTCATCGACGAGGCCGCCGCCAAGTTGCGCCTTGAACTCGACTCCGTACCGGAGGAGATCGACGAATGGGATCGCAAAGTGCGCCAGCTCGAGATCGAACGGGAGGCGATCAAGCGCGAGAAGCACGACAAAAAGCTTAAGCTCATCAACGAGCAGATCGCCAACGCGAAGGAAAAACGCGACTCCATCCGCGCCGCCTGGAAGAACGAAAAGGAGATCGTCGACACCGTCCAGAACATCAAGAAAAAGATCGAAGAACTGGAAATGGAAGCCCAGCGCGCCGAGCGCAACAGCGATTTCGAAACGGTCGCCAAGATCCGCTACGGACAGCTCCAGGAACAGCAGGCCATGCTCAAGGCCGCCGAAGAAAAACTGGACAAGCTGCCGGAAGAGAACCGCTTCACCAACGAAGAAGTGACGGCTGACGAGATCGCAGAAGTGGTGTCGCGGTGGACGGGCATTCCCGTCTCCAAGATGATGCAAAGCGAAAAGGACAAGCTCTTGCACCTGGAGGATGAACTGGGCAAACGGGTCATCGGCCAGCTCGAGGCCGTGCGGGCCGTCTCCGATGCCGTGCGGCGCAGCCGGGCCGGCTTGCAAGACGAGAACCGGCCTATCGGTTCGTTCATCTTCCTGGGTCCGACTGGGGTGGGCAAGACCGAGCTTGCCAAAGCCCTGGCCGAAGTGCTCTTCGACGACGAGCGGGCCATCACGCGCATCGATATGAGCGAATTCCAGGAGCGTCATAGCGTATCGCGCCTGGTGGGCGCCCCTCCGGGCTATGTGGGCTACGACGAAGGCGGCCAGCTGACCGAAGCCGTGCGCCGCAAGCCCTACTCGATCGTGCTGCTCGACGAGATCGAAAAGGCGCATCCCGACGTGTTCAACATCCTGCTGCAGATGCTCGACGACGGCCACCTGACCGACAACAAGGGGCGGCAGGCGAATTTCAAGAACACCATCATCATCATGACCTCCAACATGGGAGCGCCGACCATTCTGGAGAATTTCGAAGACCTCGAAGCGCTGGGCGATTCCAAGCGCACGGAGATCATCGAAACCACGAAGCTGGAAGTATTCGACCTGCTGAAAGAAGAGCTCCGCCCCGAATTCCTCAACCGCATCGACGAGAAGATCATGTTCCTGCCCCTGACGAAAGACGAGATCAAGCAGATCCTCGGCTTGCTACTGAAAAAAGTCCAGAAAATGCTCAACCGCCAAGGGCTCATCGTGCGCGTCAGCGACCAGGCCATGACCCTGCTGGCCGATCTCGGCTACGATCCGCAGTTCGGCGCGCGGCCGATGAAGCGCGTGCTGCAGAAGGAACTCGTCAACGAGCTCTCGCGGCAGATCCTCGCCGGACAGTTCGCTCCCGGCGACACGATCTACGTGCACACCGACCCGAAAGGGCTAACCTTCAGCAAGGAGCCTTATCCCGGCGCGGTGAAGGTGCCGGAGAACGGCGAAGAGGAAAAAGAATAACCGTAACGCCGAATGGCATTCGGCGAAACCCATGGCGCCGAATGCCATTCGACGAGAACTCTGGCGCCGAATACCATTCGGCGCTACTAGTTCTTCCGATACTTCTTGATCGCCCGGATGATGGGCTTCGGAATGATCTCGTTGGCCAGATTGACGAGATTGTTGAACACCGTCATTTTCGAGGAATCCATGCCCTTGCGGGCGGCGAAGGTAGTGGTGATGCGCTGTCGGTTCTTGTCCGACACTTCGCTGTCGGGGCGGCCGTTGGTGTAGTAGTACAGGGCCAGTGATCTGCGGCTTCGGTCTTCCGGACACTGCAGCGGATCTGGGTGTCCGTGCCAGGAGAAGTCGGTCGTCGAGAAAATAGCCATGCGGTTGAACACCGGCAGGATCTTGGCGGCGCAGGCGCTCATATCGCGTTCCCACAGGTCGAGATGGCCACCATATTCCTCTTTCCAATCTTCATTCAGGTAAACGAGCACGTTGATGCGGCGGTCGAGGTTCATCGCCTTGTGCTTGTGAAAATCGACGTGCACCTTCAGGTAACCGCCACGGCGGATCTGGTGCAGGCCGCCCCCTTCGAAATATGGATCGGGCACGAGCGTTTCGTCGATCCCCGTCAGCTCCTGCAGAAATTCGAGGAAAGGCTGCGAGTTGAGAAAGTGCATGAAAGCCCTGGTCTGCGGCCCGAAGCGGTATTCGCCCTTGGAAGCGTACTTAACCTCGTTGGGGTTGCTGTAGAACACATCGTCTTTACTGCCGCCCAGCGAGGGGAATTCGCCGAGGATCGCATGCAGGATCTCGGGTTTGAAAAAATCGTCGAAATAAATGTGCGGGAAAGGATGGGCGTTGGCGTACTCGGCGTGTTTTTGCTTGCCGAGTTCGATCAGTTCGGGGATGGAGCGATCCAGATAGGACATAGATGCGGTCAATTTTGGGCCACTAAAGTACAAAGTCTTGCGAAGTTGGCCGCTCTTCCCGGAGCTTTTTGCTATTTGGCGACGGGACTGCCCGATCGCCGGCTCAGCAGCCAACTGACCGACGTCAGCAACACCAGCACTATCCATAAAGCGGCAAAGCCAAATCGGTCGGCAAAGGCCAGTGCAAAGACCGGCGCCAAAATCCCCGTCAGCGACCAACACATCCAATACCAGGCCATGTACTCACCACGTCGGCCGGGAGGGCTCATGTTTACCGGACCGGCATTGTTATAGGGTAGAAAAAAGATGGCTCCCATCGTATAGAGGAAGACCGCGGCGAACCCCCAAACCAGCCTACAAGGCAGCAGGAACGGCAAAAAGGACGCTCCGATCAATGCTAATCCGAGCAGCACGGAAAAGCGGCCCAACTCCTTCTGTTCGGTCAGGTGGATCAACGGCATTTCCAACAGGAGGATCAGCAAGCTATTGCAAGCCAGCAGTAGACCGATATATCGCTCATCGAAATTCCATTCTCCCTTCAGGAATACCGGAACAGCATTGAACCACTGGATGTACCCGACCCCCATCAGGAAGGTGGCCAGCAGGAAGAGAAGGTACGGCCGGTTGCGGTACGGCGCGAGCACGACGCTGCCCAGATCCGCAGAACTGGTCGATACTGAGAGATCGGCAGACGATCCCTTCCGCGTGGCCACCGTCAGGAACAGTCCGGCAGCAAGGCAGGTCAGCCCATCGACCCAAAACAGCCAATTGTAACCAAGCTTCACCGCCAGCACACCGCCAGCGGCCGGGCCGATGCTCATACCCAGACTGATCGCCATGCGCAGGAGCGACATGGTGCGACCGGTTTGGTTGGGCGGGGCAGCATCGCCTGCCGCAGCCATCAGGGCCGGCCGGTAGGACTCCCCGAACATGCCGGTGGCGAACAGCCATCCGAATAGCGCCGGAAAGTCTTCGGCATACTGAAGCCCGATGAGGAACAGTCCACTTCCGAACATGCTCCCCTGGATCACCAGCCGCGGCCCAACGCGGTCGGAGAGGCGGCCTCCGGCAAATGCGCCGGCCAGAGCGCCCAATCCGAAGGCGCCGACCAATATCCCGGCCTCTTGGAGGGTGAACCCCAGGATCGTCGACAGGTACACCGGCAGAAACGGCAAGACCATCGTACCCATGCGATTGATCAGCGTCAAAACAGCGAGGGTCCAGACCTCTCCAGGATGTCCGGAATAGGCTGCTCGGTATAGTCGTAAAGTCCTGCTGATGGCGGTCATGAGTAGCATCTTGCGGTAAACCTTCGGATAGCGAAAACCAATGGCTGGAAATATGGGTTCCCATTAAGACCTGGTTTCAATAGAAAGACCTATGGCGCACATCCATCGCTACGAACTGAGCAATACGTCCGACGCCGGCCTCTCCCTGCAACTCAAACGCATGGAAGATATCTTCGATCAGGCGAAGGGGCGATCCGACGTTCCTCACCGGCATGACTACTACACGGTCATTTGGTTGCGAGCAGGCGAAGGCCGGCACCTGTTGGATTTTCACGAATATCCGCTGCAGCCGAACGCCGTCTACTTCGTCAGCCCCGGGCAGGTGCACCAGGTGATCACCCCGGCGCGGCCTAGCGGCTGGGTGATCAATTTTTCGGCGGAATTCTTGCAGCACAATCACATCAGCGAAGATTTCTTGCGGGAGATCGATCTGTTCAACCCCTTCGACGAACGGCCGCCGATACACCTTTCGACCGAGCTCGCCACTAAACTCCACACGCTGCTGTCGTGGATGGAAGAGACCTTTACTGCCGAACTGCCCCACCGCATCGCCGCCCAAAGCGCCTACCTGAAGCTTTTTTTGGTGTATTGCAACAGCCAATGCAATCTCGACCGGGCCGATCAGGCCAACAACCACAGCGGCAAACAGATCCTGAAAGCGTTCAAACAAATGGTGCACGACCATTTTCGCGAACTACACAAGGTGTCGGACTATGCCGACCGCTTGCACATCAATCCAAAATACCTCAATCAGGTCGTCCGTTCGCTGCTCGGCCAAACTGCCAAGGAGGTGATCCAGCAGAAGGTCGTACTCAATGCCCGGCGCGAACTGAGATACTCCGCCAAGAGTGTCAAGGAGATTGCCTTCGAACTCGGGTTTGACGATCCGCTCTACTTCAGTAGCTTTTTCAAGAAATGTACGGGCATGTCGCCCTCCGAGTTCAGGGCGGGATAGATTGGATAACTGTTCGCCATGCCATAGCTTTAGCCAAGGCAGGCCAACTGTCATCTGCCCATGCAAAGCTGCCATTTCCCCATTTCCAGCAGAGGCTGAAAGCCCGATCTTTGCATAAAACATAACCGTTATGGACAGAAAGGACTTCCTGAAAAGATCCCTACTCGGAGCCGCCGGCCTCACATTGGGCGCCAAAGGGCTTCGGGCCGAAGAACGATCGACCTACGACAAATTGATGGAGCAGGTCGGATTCAATCACTTACCTAACAACGAAGAACGAACTATGAAAACCGTTTTGCATAAAGCCAACACCCGCGGTCACGCCGATCATGGCTGGCTCAATTCGCACCATACGTTCAGTTTTGCCAACTACTACAATCCCGAGCGCATGCACTTCGGGGTGCTGCGCGTACTCAACGACGATCGCGTTGCAGCGGGCAAAGGCTTCGGCACCCATCCGCACGACAACATGGAGATCATTTCCATCCCCCTCGAAGGCGATCTCGAACATAAGGATAGTATGGGCAACGTAGCCGTGATCCGCGAAGGCGACGTGCAGGTGATGAGCGCCGGCACCGGCATCTTCCACAGCGAGTACAACAAGAACGGCGACCAGGAGGTGAAATTCCTGCAGATCTGGGTCTTCCCCAACAAAAAGGGCGTCGAGCCGCGCTACGACCAGATCACGCTCGATCGCGACAAACTCACCAACCGCTTTTACCAGATCCTCTCGCCTAACCCACAGGACGAGGGCGTATGGATCCATCAAAATGCCTGGTTCCACCTTGGCAAACTGAAAAAGGGCCACCGGGAAAGCTATTCGATCAAGCGGCCGGGTAATGGCGTGTATGCCTTCCTCATTGAGGGCGAAGCCACCATCGCCGGACAAAAGCTTGGCCCGCGCGACGGCTTCGGGATCTGGGATACCGATCGCATCGAGATCCTGGCAGACGCCGATGCCAAGATCCTCCTGATGGACGTACCGATGGATCTCAGCTGATCCGACCGCCTGGAGGGGCGGCCCACCCACGGGCCGCCCCGCCAAGCGATCGGATGACTAAGCGATCGGATCACTATACTGATCGGATGACTTAATTACAAAATGGCGGGCAATTGGTCGCTGACAGTTTGCAGGAGATTTGGACAGGCAGTTTAGGGTCGAAAATGAGAATTCCGCAAATTACCTCCTGAAAATGAATTCCTTACAATTGCCCGAACATTGCACTTCTCAACTTATTCCTACTCATCAGGCAACAAGCTCGACGCACTCGACTCCCGGACAAACAGGATCAGATCGAAATCGTCGTACAAAGCCGCTTCAATAAACTCGTTGGGAATGTTCATCGCGCCGGTCTGCCGGAACGGCAGATTCTCAAAGATCCACTTGCTTGCCGGATCTTCGCGGGAAACCGCACGCAGATCCAGCAGAAAGATGGGCTCGTCGATCGCCTGGAAGAAGTATTCGTACGTTCCGGGGTAAGATGCCTGGGCCTCGTAGGCCGACAAGCCCTCCTTTCCGATGGCCGTGTAGGCCCCTTCGTGAAAGGCAAAGCCGATGGTCAGGTAGGCGTCGCCGAAGGTTTCAGCCAGGTATTGTCCCATCCGTCCGTCGGATTCCTGTATGTGGCCGTTGTGGGCCCAAAGGGCGATCTTCGATCCCGGATGCCGTTCGGCTATCCAGGTAAGGTTCTCCGCCATGTAGACATCGCGTTTGTTAAAGGAGGTGTGGTCGAGATACTGCTCCAACAGACGCACGTTCTGCAGTGCCCAGGCCCGCTCCGAGGGTTCGGAAATATGACCTTCGATCCAAGCGCGTTGTTCCGACAAGAGTTGCGCAAATTGCCCGGCTTGTTCGTCGGTCAGGCCAAAGTTGCCGCGCCGCCAACGGCTATTTTCGTTGAGCCAGTCCAGCCTGCTCCGCAGCGTATCGAGTGCTGCGGTCGGTGGCGGACTGGACAGGTGGCTCAACTCCTCCAGCGATCCTGCATAATACTGCATGTCGAAGCCGGTGAAGCGGATGGCGTCTTTCCCCTCGCCGTTGTGCGCCCGCATCCATTCGACCATCGCCAACACCTCTTCGGTGCGCCACGTCCAGAAATACATACCCCGGATCAGATCGACCGGATCGCCCTCCCCTTTCAGCACATAGTCGTCGAGGCGATACGCCTCCGGCATGTTGGCCTCGATGGAGAAGAGGTCGAAGTCTAGTTGCTCGCGAAAATAGCGCACCAACCGGTGCTTCATCCGGAAAATTTCGCTGGAGCCATGGGTCACTTCGCCCAGACCAACGACGCGGGCGTCGGCCAGCAGTTTCTTCAAGGGCGCCAGGTCGGCGTCGGAACTGCCGTCGGGATCGACCGTGCGCAAGGGGATGACGTTTGTTCGAAGCCATTCTAGTTCTTCCGCAGTAGGCGCCGAGACGCGCGGCAACGGCTCAAGGTACGGTTCGCCGTCGACCCAGATCTCCAGGCGGTCGAACCAGGCCGTACCGCTGCCGACCAACAAGGCCCCGAAATTGATATTTGTGGCTGCCGAATCGACCTTCATCTCGATCGCGACCTCGGTCCAGCCGGAATCGCCGCTCAGCCCGCGGTCGCCCATATTGTCGAAACCCAGTATCCCCTCCTTGCCGTCGACTCGCCACCAGAGTCCGGCGAAGCCCCCGGCTACCTTCTCCGTTCTGATCCAGCCTCGGTAAGCGATCGATTTCCCTCTGGCGAGGTCGACCGGAAAATTGCCGCCACAAACGCCGAAGGCGTCTGGCCCCGCTTCCTCTCTACCCATCCGCAAGCTAAACTGCCCAAAATGCCGGATCGTCGAATCGAGCGCCTGCTCATACCCCTCCCCGGCCAGATACCATTTTTGCGGAATGGTTTGCCCATAGACCGGATATTCGAAGTCGAGGTTGAGAAAGACCTGGGCGGGGAGCGGG
>JAGQXA010000052.1 GCA_020436865.1 Saprospiraceae bacterium
TATTGGTGATAAACCCCGAGGCTGAGTTTCAGCTGCGAAGTGCCGTTGAGCAGGTACTTCAGACTCAGGCGGGGGTCGAGGTTCTTGTACGTGTGGTACACTCCTTCCGGGGCCGAGATCGTATCGATGGGCTGATGCTGCTCGTCGAAGAGGTAGTAGGTTTTCGGCCCCAGGTTCTCCCAGTTGATCAGGCGAAGTCCGACATTCAATTGAAATTTCGGGGAAAGATCGATGCTGTTCTGCACATACAGCACCCCCTTGCGCGAAAGGTCGGAAGCGATGTTCGGCAGCAGACCCACGGCGCCGCCGACGCTGATCTCGCCCGGATTGGTGTAGAATCCCTGTATCTCCAGTCCGAACCTGACCGTGATGTTCCGGCTGAAGTAGTTGGTGAAATCCGTCTTGAAACTGAGCGTACCCAGGGCTGATTTCCAATAGTCGGCCGACGATTGGAAGCTGTAGGCGTAGTTGCCTGAGTACAGGATGGTGTTGGAAAAGAGCTTCGGACCGAACACATGGTTCCAGCGGAAGGTCGCGGCCGCGTTACCCCAGCGGATGCCGTCGAGCGGTCCGCCGCCGCTCGACAAGACGTCGCCGCCCAGGATGGTGGTGAAAAAGAAGCGATTCTTCTCGTTGAACTTCACATTCCACTTGAGATGAAGGTCCCAAAAGCGAATGTCGGCATCGCTGTTCGCATTTTGGTAGAGCCATTGAAAGTTCGATCCGCGTAGGGATACGAACACCGAACTGCGTTCCTTCACGATGGGCAGCGAGGCAGATAAGCGGGTGAGCAAGGGGTTCAGCGATCCGCTGAATTCGGCCTCGTTCAGGTTGCCGTCTTTCGTGCGGATGCTCACGATCGAAGCCAGGCGGTCGCCCATCGACGCGGGCATGTCGCTCTTGTACACCGTGATCTGCTTGGCAAAATCGGGGATGACCAACGAATAGAACCCGAGCAGGTGCGAGGGATTGTAGATGGGCGCGTCGTCGATGACGATCAGGTTCTGGTCGCGCTCGCCCCCCCGGGCATAGAAGAAAGCGGAACCGTCGCTATGCGTCTGGATGCCCGGCAGGCTGGCCAGGCCCTTGATCAGGCCCGACTCGCCCCCGAATTCCGGGAGGTCGTTCAGCAATTCGGGCGCCAGGGTGATCTCTCCCGGAGAACTCTGGGCCTGCAACTTCTGCGGGGTGAGGCGCACGATCACCTCCGGCAGCCCTACCGGCGTAGGAGGAAGCGCCACCTGTCGGCGGGTGTCGGCCTGCAGGTCGAGCTCCATCTCCACCGCCTGGTAGCCGAGGTAGGAGTAGGAAATGGTGTACTTCCCTTGCGGCAGGGGCAGGGCATAGTAGCCGAACTCGTTGGTGAAGGTACCCCGTTGACTCCCTTTGACGGCCACCGTCGCCCCGATCAGATCGTCGCCCGTGGCCCGGTCGGAAAGGAATCCGCTCAGGATGACCTCCTTGCCTGATCCCGGCGGGGCGAAATTCAGCACGACCTGGCCTTCCACCAGGGTGTAAACCACCCCGATCTTCCGGCACAGCAGGTCGAGTGTTTCGTCCAGGCCGGCATTTTCCACCTCAAAGGAAACGACCGTCTCCGGGTCGACCACCCGCGAGTTGTAGGCGAAATCGGCGCCCGACTGCCGGGTGATCTCCTTCAGCAGTTCCCCCACCCGGATAGACTCCTCCCGGATGGTGATACCGGAACCGCCCGGAGGCTGGCCGAACAGGGCGCCGGTCAGGCAGCAGAAAAAAAGGATCGGGAGGATGTTTTTGGGCATGAAGCAAGGTTTCAAAGAGCTATTCCTTTTGTACGCAGGTACCCGTCAGCACAATGGCGTCGCCATTGCGGGTCACCTGGAGGTCGAAGGAGTTCTGCAGGATGAGCAGCACGGCCTCGAGGGATTTGTTCGAGAAAGTAGAGTTGAGCCGGCAGTCTTTCAGCTCGTCTGTGCCGATCGTGATCTCGGCATGGTAGTAGCGGTTGAGGGCAAAGACGACCTCTTCCAGGCGGGTATTGTCGAACTGCAGGGTGTCGGTCTTGAGCGCCCGGAAGTTCTGATCAGGCGCCGCCTGCTTGGCAAGCTGTTGGCTGGCGACCTGAAAAACGGCCATCTCGCCGGCCTCCAGGATGGCTTCCTGTTCGCCCTGCCGCACGGCCACCCGGCCGGATTCGACGATCACCTGGACCTGCGGCTGGCCCTCGCGGGCGTCGACGTAAAAGGAGGTGCCGAGCACTTCGACCTGCACCGCGCCGGATTGCACGACGAAGGGTTTGGCTTCGTCGCGGGCCACGTCGAAGAAGGCGTCGCCGCTCAACTCGACCCGCCGGGTAGCGGTTTCTTCGTCGAAGGAATAGGCGAGGGTAGAGGCCCGGTTGAGAACGACCTGGCTGCCGTCGCGCAGCTCGATCGTTTTCGACTCGTCGGTGGCTTTCACCAGCATCGGTCGCCCGCCCCAGGGCTGCAGGAAGATGACCGTAGCCACCACGGCCAGCAGGGCGATCGTTGCGGCAATACTCATCCAGCGGCGCCGTGAAGTTCGGGGCTTCATCTCCACGATCCGGTCATCCCCGAAGAGCTGGCGGGCGGTGGCGCGCCACCGCTGCCCGGTATCCGGGGTCGACTGTTGCCGGTCGATCCCACTGAGCATCCAGGCTTTCTTGAGCAGGAGGAAGGCCTGCCTGTTTTCCGGATCGGCCGACACCCAATCCTCCAACTCCTTCACCTCCCCGTCGCTGGCGTTTCCACTCAGGTACTTGGAAGCGAGGTCCAGGTAATAGTCTTGGAGGTCTTTTTGTGGCATCTTTGGTCGTCTTTCAGGTTTAGTACACTTGGAGGTCGGTTTACCCTTACTTCTCCATGTCTTTTATCTTTCTACTTTCATCTTTCATCTAAGCAAGATCCACAGCACGAACAGTCCATAGTCCTTTAGCGCCTCCTTGAGCGTCTTCAGGGCCTTCGACATATGCGCTTCGACGGTTTTCTGGGCGATGTTCATTTCTTCGGCGATCTCCGAGTATTTCATTTGCCGGTAGCGGCTCAGTTCGAATACCTGCCGGCATTTGTCCGGCAGGCTGTTCAGTGTTTCTTCGATGCGTTGGCGGAGTTCTTCTACGGCGAACAGGTCGTGATCGTCCTGGCCGAAATCGATATCGCCGCAATCGAGGTCGAGGATCCGGCTCCGGTATTTCCGATGGTCGCGGATGTAATTCAGGCAGCGGTTTTTCACGGAAGTGAACAGGTACGACTTGATGGATTGGTTGGGGTCCATTTCCTCCCGCTTTTCCCACAGGCGGATGAAGACGCCCTGGCAGATGTCCTGGGCGACATCGTCGTCGTGTACGTACTGACGCGCAAAGTTGCACAGGAA
>JAGQXA010000418.1 GCA_020436865.1 Saprospiraceae bacterium
ACGCAAAGCGGCAGCGCCCTCGGCGCCATTCTGCAAGTCGGATCCAGCCCAACGGTGGCTTACGATCCCAGCCTCAATTTCGGCGTCACCTACTACCTCTCGCAAGTGGTCGGCAGCGGGTCGAACGGGCAGCTCGACTGGAACGACGCCTGCCTCGCGGTATCGCCGGGGCAGCCGGTCATCTTTTACCCCGCTCCTGAATTGAGCATTACAAGCCCACCCTTGTTGACCTGCAGCCAACCCCAGGCCATGCTGCAAGCGACCATTACCGGTGGAAGCCCCTCGCTGGAAATCAACTGGCTGTTCAACGGTCAGCAACTGGGCTCCGGAGCAAACCTGCCGGTAACTGAGGCA
This sequence comes from Saprospiraceae bacterium, assembly GCA_020436865.1. Classification (GTDB taxonomy): domain Bacteria; phylum Bacteroidota; class Bacteroidia; order Chitinophagales; family Saprospiraceae; genus JAGQXA01. The sequence continues at coordinate 355 of JAGQXA010000418.1, forward strand.
GGTGTTTACGAACTGGTGGTCGACGACCAACTGACCGGCTGCAGTGCGAGCGCCACGGTGCTCGTGGAAGCCGATCAAACGCCACCGGACCTGACCCTCGACCTGGGTTCCTTCACCTGCAACGACCCGGTTGCGACCCTGACGGCCCTGGTGACCGGCGATGTAGAGGTCGAATGGCAAACCCCCGACGGCGATCAATTGACGGGGGCGGTCCAATCGGTCGACTTACCCGGACCTTACAGTTGCACGGCCACGGGGGCGAACGGCTGCACGAGTACGCAAACCTTCGAACTCGTGCCGGCGCCGTCGGGACCGAGCGGGATGGAATGGACGCAACTGCCCCCGCGCTGCTTCGGCATCGACGACGGCGAGCTGTCGATCCAGAGCGTCATTTCCGGCACGCCGCCCTATCTGTTTCAGCTCGACGGCCAGGTTGCGACCGCCCAGCCCTTGTTTACCAGCCTGGCGCCGGGCGCGCATGACCTGACGGTGGTCGACGCCCTTGGCTGCGAGTGGACGGAATCTGTCGATTGGGAATATCCGGAAGCGCTGCAGCTCGATCTGGGCCCAAATCTGAGTGTGCCTCTCGGCACGATGGTGGAGTTGAGTCCGAGTCTCAACTTCCTGCCGGCAACAGTAGAGTGGGCCTTTGACGGGCAGTTTCAGCCCGATTGGACCGACCTGGAAGTCAGCTTCCAGGCGATGGAGTCCGCCTATATCGAGGTGATGGCCGCCGATGAGTTCGGCTGTGCCGCTTCGGGAGGAATGCAACTAGAGGTGATCGACGATCGTTCGCTTTTCGTGCCCAACATCTTCTCCCCCAACGGCGATGGGCAGAACGACTATTTCCTGCCGCAGGCCGGGCCGCAGGTGGCGCGATTCCGCGACTGGAAGATCTTCGATCGTTGGGGCGGGCTCGTCTTTCAGCGGCAGAATACCTTGCCCGAGGACGATCCGACCAAAGGCTGGGACGGGCGTCGGGGCGGGAGCGCTTGTGCGGCCGGCGCCTACGTCTACGTGCTGGAAGTCGAGTACCTCGACGGGCGGATCGAGATCGTCAAGGGAGATGTGACGCTGGTGCGTTAACCGTAGCGGTCGGAAGGCTTATAGCGGTCGGAACGCTCCTTAGCGTTCCGACCGCTATAAGCCTTCCGACCGCTATTTTTCACTGAAAGAACCCTACGCTGGCGCCGACCCAGTCCTTATCCTTATTGTAGCGCACGCCGACCATTTCGCCCTTGCTGAGGCGAACGAGGTTGTTGACGATGCGCGGACGGGGCGCTCCGCGTTCCCAGAGCATGAGCATACGGATCTCGGCCTTGGC
>JAGQXA010000419.1 GCA_020436865.1 Saprospiraceae bacterium
GCCTTCGACCACGATCTCCAGGGAGTCTCCCTGGCTGATCAGGACTGAATCGACAGCCGAACAGCCGTTCAGGTCGGTGACCGTCACGAAATAGGCGCCTGGCGATAGGTCGATGATGGTGCTGGCCGTCTGATTGTTGCTCCACATAAAGTCGAAGGGCGGATCGCCGATCATGACCGCTACGCTGGCAGTGCCGTCATTGGCGCCGAAGCAACTCACGTCCGTGCTGCTGACTTCCAGGGCCATGGCCAGGGGCGTCACGACCGTGGTATCTTTTTCGGCCGTACATCCGTTGGCGGCCGTGACAAAGAGATTAATGTTATAGGCCTGTCCGGGCATGAGGTTGAACGAAGGGTTCTGCGCGTTGGAAGTGAATCCGCCGACCGTCCAGAACCAATCGACCGGGGTAGACACGGCGTCGGTGGTCAGGTCGGTTAGCTGAATGGTGGCATTTTTGCCGCAGTTGGTATATTCGTAACCGAACTCCGGGATCAGCGATTCGGGCTGCAGGTAGATCTCCTGGAAGGAGGTGTCGGGACAGACCGTGCCCGGTTGAGCGATCAGCATGACGGTGTACAGGCCGGTATCGGGATAGACATAGTTCGGCTGAAACTCGGTCGAAGTCGCCGTCAGATCGTCCGGATAGTTGAAATACCAGAGGAAGTTGTCGGCATTGATGCTGTTATTCAGAAAGTCGACATTGAGGTCGCCGCACTGGATGGAAGGAGCGAAGAAGGCCGAGGTGACCTCCCCGCATTCACCGACATTGTACTGGAAGTCGCGCCGCGTTGTGGAGATGAGCACTCCGTCGCGATATTCCTCCACGCAGATGCCGACGACGAACTGCCCGATCGTGTTGGGCAGACCGGTCAGTAAACCCGTGTCTTCGTCAATTGTTAGCGGCATACCGCCGGGCGAGCCGTTCAGCATGTTGCTCTCATTGTACGGCGGATCGATCCAGGTGATCGGATTGTATGGCGGATTGTTCGGCGGCTGCGGTTGCGGATCGAAGGGATCCGCCCCTTCCAAAGGCGTACAAAGCCGGTACACGATCGAGTCGCCATCCTGATCGACGGCCGATTGATCGAAGTTGATCGGTTCGTTCACACATATATATAAGGGCGGCCAACTTTGAAACTTGGGGTTGCTGTTGCAAACGTCGAGGGCCGTGCCCGAGATGAACACGCTGTAGGTCGCCCCCGTATCCAGCGGATCGACGATATTGGTGATCGTTTGGTTGCGACAGCAGCGCTGATAGGCCAGGGTGTAGCCGGCCGCCAGGGGCGGCAGGGTGATCGTTGCCGTATAGGTGGTCGTGTGCACACATACGTCAGGAGGCGCCACCAGACATACGCTCGACAAAACCGGGTCGAGCGTGTCATTGAGCATCGGATCCCAGGGAATCAGGATCTCGTCGAGCAGCACATTGGTCTGGCCATGGAATACCCCGATCGAGGCCGGGTCGTCGAACCAGGCATTCGGACTGCCGTTGAAGCAGTCGCGGAAAATGGTCAAGGTGATCTCGTACTGGTTGTTTCCCAGGCAGGTGTAGTTCATTTCGCCACCGACGATATGGGTGGCTTTTAGGTGGACGGTAAAACACAATGCGATCAAACACAACAAAAAGTAGCGCATTTGGGTCATGGCGGGGAGTTAAGTGTGATATTTGTTAAAATTCGTGCGTATCAGGAAGGTCCAAATGGGATTTCTAAAATTAGGCCGAATTTGTGTTTAGGCGATGGCGTTCATCGCAAAACTTTTGTCAGATACTCAACAATTATCCATCATTTTATGAAATGGCATATATTTTCGGCCGTGTGTTTTGTCCCGATGCTGCTTTCCTGCGGCAGGGAAGAGCCGCCGGAAGAAGCGCATACAAACCACCTGATCCACGAAAGCAGCCCGTATCTGCTGCAACACGCCCACAATCCCGTCGATTGGTTTCCCTGGGGAGAGGCAGCCCTGGAAAAGGCCAGAATGGAAAATAAGTTGCTGATTATCAGTGTTGGATACTCCGCTTGCCATTGGTGTCATGTCATGGAAAGGGAGTCGTTTGAAGATACAACGGTTGCCCGGTTCATGAATGAGCACTTCGTCAGCATCAAGGTCGACCGCGAAGAACGCCCGGATATCGACGATCTTTATCTGACGGCCTGTCAACTGGCCACCGACCGCGGTTGTGGCTGGCCCCTCCATGCCTTCGCCCTTCCCGATGGCCGGCCGGTCTGGGCCGGTACCTATTTTCCTCGCAAGGAATGGATGGCGGTGATGGAGTACTTCGTGCAACTGTACCGCGACGAGCCGGAGAAACTTTCGCGCTACGCCGCCGACCTTACTCAGGGGGTGCAGGAACTCGGACGACTCGTTCCAGCCGCGCAGGGGATCTCTTACGACAGTTCCGCTCTGCGGGCCGCCGTAAACAGATTGTTAGAGGAGCTCGATTACGAACGGGGCGGCCGACGCGGATCCCCGAAGTTTCCCTTACCCAATCTGTACGAGTTCCTCCTGGCCTATCAGCACTACAGTGGCGACGCCCGGGCACTGGAGGCGGTCGAAGTGAGTTTACAACGAATGGCCGCCGGCGGTATCTACGACCAACTAGGCGGCGGCTTTGCGCGCTATTCGACCGACGCCAATTGGCTGGTGCCGCACTTCGAGAAGATGCTTTACGACAATGCGCAACTCGTCAGTCTGTACGCTCATGCCTATCAACGGCAGGCGAACCCCTTTTACCGGCAGGTGATCGAACAGACGCTCGACTTCGTCGCCCGCGAGCTGACCGCTCCGGACGGCAGTTTTTATTCTTCGCTCGATGCCGACAGCGACGGTCAGGAAGGTAGCTTCTATGTGTGGCGGCAGGAGGAGGTCGACTCTATCCTGGGTGATGCGGCCTTGTCGGCGCTCTTTTCGGAATATTATGGGCTCGAGGCGGAAGGCAACTGGGATGCGGGCAGGAACGTCCTTTATCGCCACGGATCGGGCGAGGCCCTGGCCCGCCGTTCCGGCCGGTCGCTCGCCGAACTGGAGGAAGCGATGGCCGATGCTCGCGCCCGACTGTGGAAGGCCCGTGAAGAAAGAGTACGGCCAGGGCTCGACGACAAAGTGCTCACCTCCTGGAACGCCTTGATGCTGCAGGCCTACGTCGACGCCTACCGGGCCCTGGGCGCCCCCGAATACCTGGAAGCAGCCGAAGGCAATGCCCGCTTTTTGCTGGCGACCATGAAGGCCGACGGGCGCCGGCTAAACCGCAATTTCAAGGAAGGCGCCTCGGTCGTCAATGCCTTCCTCGACGATTACGCTTTTCTGATCCAGGCTCTGATCTCGCTGTATGAGTCGACCTTCGACGAGCAATGGCTGTATGAGGCGCGCGGACTGGCAGATTATGTATTGGCCCACTTCGCCGATTCGGATTCGCCCTTATTTTTCTACACTTCCGATCTCGATCCGCCGCTGGTCGCCCGGCGAATGGAGGTGGCCGATAACGTAATGCCGGCGTCGAATTCTGCCTTTGCGCACGACCTTTGGCGCCTGGGGCATTACTTTTATGACAGCACCTACCTGCAAAGGGCCGCCGGGATGTTGCAGGCGGTCTGGACGGAGGCCGGGTTGCGCGACGAACCTGGTTCCTACGCCAATTGGTGCCGCCTGTATCAGCAGATGTTGTCGCCTCCGTTGGAAGTGGCCATCGTCGGACCCGAAGCGGGCGCCCGGCGCGACGAGCTGATGCGTCACTACCTCCCGCAGGTGCAGCTGCTGGGCGGCCGGAAGGGAGGAACGCTGGAACTGCTGGAAGGAAAATACCGCGAGGGCGAAACCCTGATCTACGTTTGCCGGGAAAAAGTCTGCAAGCTGCCGGTCGGCGAAGTCGCGGCAGCCCTGGACCTAATAGCGGATTGATCCGAATGCTCCGGCATAGAGAGTAACTTGCTGCCGATCGCGCTTTGTCGAATCGGAAAAGAAGGCGTATTTTAGGCGCTTGGAACCACGTACTTTGTCCGTAACCACTTTAAACACACACATCATGCGAATATTCCTGTTTCTGGCGATCGTGGGCTTGCTGATCGGTTGTAAAGATCAAGACCCGGAACTGGCGAAGATCGGCGAGTTGGAAAAACAGGTCGAAACGGCCCCCTCTGCCGAGAACACCAAAGCTTTGGTAGACGCCTATCGCCAGTACATCGACACCCATCCGGGTGAAGTCGAAGAGAACGCCGACCTCCTGTTCAAGAGCGCCTCCCTGCAGTTTCACATGAACCGGCTCAATGGAGCGGTCAAGGCGCTGCATGAAGCCCTGCGCGATTACTACCCAGCCTCCAAGACCCCCGATAATGCTCTGCTGCTGGCCACTTTGTACGGCGACAAACTGCAAAACCCGATCGGGGCCAGCGCGGTCTATGAGGGTTTCGTGGAGGCCTTTCCCGATCACCCGCGCTCCAAGGGCTTGCGCGACAGCTTGTTACAGGGGCAACCAGGGCTGATCGCGCAGATCGATTCCTTGCGTTCACGCCTGTACAACGACCAGACCAACCGGATCGATTACGAAGTGGCCAACGATTTTATCGGCGTGTGCGAGATTTACGGCCTCCTGCTTCCCGCCGATCAACATACGCCGGACTACCTACACGAAGCGGCTAAGACGGCCGGCTACATCCGCTCGTTCCCCAAGGCACTCGAACTGTACGAATGGCTGTACGAGAAGTATCCGACCCACGAGAAGGCCGCCCAGGCACTGTTCATGATGGGCTTTACATACGACAACGAGATCAAGGATATCGACAAGGCCAAGGAACTGTATGAAGCGTTTATCGAAAAATATCCGGATAACGACTTCGCCGACGATGCGCGCTTCCTCCTGGAAAACCTGGGAAAATCAGACGAGGAGATCATCAGTTCCTTCGGAAACGAATAGTTTTTTTGATGTTGGATGTTGGCTGGACCAACATCCAACATCAAAGATCAAAACCTCACTTCAACTCGATCACCTTGCGATCGAAGGGGTTGAGAGCCACGCCTTCGACCTTGGCTTCCGCTTCGAGGCGGTACTCCGACTGCACTTTTTCAAAGAATTTCATGGCTTTGACCAAGCCGCCGGCAAGTAGGTTCTTGTCAGCTAGATCGTCCATGTCGGACTTGACAGTAGAGTAGGGGAGCGAGAAGTCGATCTCGATCATTCCTTCTGCCGGCACCTTGAAGCGCTTGTTCAGGTTGATCTCGCCCAATTGGTATTCATCGGTCAGTTTCTCCTTGCCTCGCCCTCGGGAATACTTCTCGATCAGCACGACCTTGACGGCCGTGACGGTCTGCTCGTTCTTCGAATACAGCCGGATAGATCCATCGATGCGCTGGCTGAGAATGGAAAGCTCGTCTGGTAAAACCAGTTCGAGTTTCACGCCTTCGATACCCAGCCATTTCTTTACTTTTCCAAACATGGAGTTGGGGGATTGGTTAATTGGTTAATTGGTTAATTGGTTAATTGGGGATTGGGGGATTGGGGGATTCCTTTTCACCCTTTTCGACCTCTGTCACCCTTGTCACCTCTGTCCCTTTAGTACAATATCCGGCGGTGCCGGGATCTTTACAATTCCTTCCGATCAAGTGTTTGAAATTCCGGATCAACTACACCATGCGGGCGTGCCAGCTGTCTTTCAGCGGTTTGAGCCAGGCGCGATCGAAGTCTGCTTTGTTGTTGACGAGGTTGTCGAACACCAGGGTGTTGTCGTCGATCTGGCCGTCGGCATAGAGGCGGGCAAATTCGTCGCGGGAGGCGACGCGGATCTCATCGCCCTGCCGGTAGGCGAACAACATGCGATCAAAGAGGCGCAGGCGATAGGTTTCTTCCAGGTACTTCAGGAAGGCGACCGACTTGTCGATCGAGCAGCCGCTGGCGCCGGCCTGGCTCTCGTCGACCATCAGCACGACAAACCGTTCATGCAGCAGATCGGCATAAGCGCGCAATTGCCGGTTATGGCTGACCCAATTGTGGGCAAAGTTTGCGAGTTGTTCGCGCAGGAGGTCCTGCGAATCGGCCGGTACCGGCCGGTCGCTCAGATAGATCCACACGCGCGTACTATCCGGCCAGTCTTTCAACGCTTCATTCATCTTATCTACTTTCCGCTTTTTTCTAAATTGTTTACGATCAGTTCGGCCAGGTCATAGGCGAGCAGATCGTCTTGCTTGTCTTTTCCCTTGATCCCGTCGTCCATCATGATCAGGCAGAACGGGCAGTTCATGGCCACAATGGAAGCGCCCGTGGCGAGGGCCTCTTCGGTCCGCTCGATATTGATCCGCTTTTCGCCGGGTTCGTCTTCCTTGAACATCTGCGCCCCGCCCGCGCCGCAGCAAAGGCCGTTCGAGCGGCAGCGCTTCATTTCGACCAGTTCGTTGTCGAGGGCTTCCAGTACGGCGCGCGGCGCCTCGTAAACCCCGTTCACGCGGCCGAGGTAGCAGGAATCGTGATAGGTGATCTTCTTGCCCTCGAAAACGCCGCCCCCCTGTAGCTTCAGGCGGCCTTCGTCGATGAGCCCCTGCAGGAGCTGGGTGTGGTGTACGACTTCGTAGTGGCCGCCCAGTTCGGGGTACTCGTTCTTCAGGGTGTTAAAACAGTGCGGACAGATGGTCACGATCTTCTTGACCTCGTACATCTTGAGTACCTCGATGTTCTGCAGGGCCGACATCTGGAACAGGAATTCGTTGCCCGCCCGCCGGGCCGGGTCGCCGGTGCAGCTTTCCTCAGATCCCAATATGGCGAAGTCGATGCCCACCTCGTGCAGGATGCGCGCCAGGGCAATGGTAACCTTTTGAGCGCGGGCATCGTAACTCCCGGCACAACCCACCCAAAAGAGGATCTCCGGCTGCCGCCCTTCGGCGGCCAGTTCCGACATCAGCGGTATGTGAAAAGATTCGGACATGGTCGTTGGTCGATTAGTTAATTGGTCGATTGGTTAATTGGTCGATTGGTTAATTGGTTAATTGGGCCTCCCTCTCAAACTCACACTCACACTCACACTCCTTCCACCCACTGATCGCGCTCCTGGTTCATCTGCCAGGGCGAGCCGCCGTTCTCGATGCTGTTGAACATCGGGAGCCAGTCGGCCGGGCCTTGCGACTCGGTCAGGATCTCGTAGCGGCGCAGGCGCAAGATGGGGTCGAGCGGGTTGATCAGGACCGGGCAGGCTTCCACGCAGGCATTGCAGGTGGTGCAGGCGCGGATCTCTTCGCGGGTCGTATAGTCGAACAGCGATTTGCCGTCGTCGAAATTCGCCTTGTCGGGCCGCACGCCTTCTCCGCGCAACTCTTCGCGTACGTACTGCGCATCGCCGCTGCGGATCTTGGCGCCGACTTCCTCGGCACGGTCGCGGATGTCCATCAGGACTTTGCGAGGCGACAACTTCTTGCCGGTCAGGTTGGCCGGACACACGGCGGTGCAGCGGCCGCATTCGGTGCAACTGTAGGCGTCGAGCAGGTTTTTCC
>JAGQXA010000420.1 GCA_020436865.1 Saprospiraceae bacterium
AAAAAGGGCTTGTGATCGGTCACGAAGAAGATCACACCGGCCGTATAGCTCAATCCGCCGATCACGATCCACTCGATGCATCCGTCCGCCATCCGGTCGAGCATCTGCGGCAGGAAGGGCACCGCCATCCAGCCCATGATCAGGTAGAACACCACCGACAGGCGTTCGAACCGGCCGAACAGAAACAGCTTATACAGCGTGCCGAGCAGGGCCAGGCCCCAAAGGATCAGCAGATAGTTGCGGGCCGTAGCGCCCTCCAGATAGTAGAACACAAAAGGCGTATGAGTGCCGGCGATCAGGAAGTAGATCCCGATATGGTCGGCCTTGCGCATGCGCAATTTCCAGTCAGGACGGTGAATGCTGTGGTAAAGGGTCGAACTCAGATACAAAACGACCATCGACAGGCCGAAGATCAGCAGGCCGAAACTCTGCCATCCGCTATCCACTCCCATACTCCGGTACAAGAGAAGAGGCGTGCCCAATACGCCCATGAGGATCCCTAGCCCATGCGTGATCGCATTGGCGCGCTCTTCCCGGAAATATTGCGTCGAATTTAGCTCTGCCATCAGATGTTCTTTCCGTTCAATGCGTAACTAATCTCCCGTCCACTCGTTATATCTTACGACCGGAACGAATGTTCGCTCCCTTTCAGTGATCACTCAACAAATCTCGCTTCTATGAAAACATGCCAACGACTTCTTTTTCTCGCCACTGTCTTGCTCTTTCCCTGGAACTCTCCCGCCCAGCAAAGCGTTCCTAAGACGGCCACTATTAAAACCAACGACATGTCGACGACTGCCGCTGCTATCCGGTACGACTACGAAACGGTCCCCGGCGACCCCCTCGGGGTCAAGATCTACACGCTAAAGAACGGGATGAAGCTCTATATGAGCGTCAATACGACCGAACCCCGTATCCAAACCAATATCGCCGTGCGCGCAGGCTCCAAGCACGATCCGGCCGAAACGACCGGCCTGGCGCACTATCTCGAGCACATGCTCTTTAAAGGTACCGACCGCATCGGCGCTCTGAACTGGGAGGAGGAACAGAAATTGCTCGCCCAGATCTCCAACCTTTACGAACAACATCGCGCCGAAACCGATCCCGGGAAGCGCACGGCTATCTATGCGGAGATCGACCGCGTTTCCAACGAAGCGGCCAAATTGGTCGCCGCCAACGAATACGACAAGATGGTCAGCTCTCTCGGCGCGCGAGGCACCAATGCCTACACCTGGGTCGAACAAACCGTCTATGTCAACGACATCCCCTCCAACGAGCTAGCCCGCTGGATGGAGCTCGAAGCCGAGCGCTTTCGCATGTGCGTCCTGCGTCTCTTTCACACCGAACTGGAGGCGGTCTACGAAGAGTTCAACATCAACCAGGATCGCGATTTCCGGAAGGTGAGCGCCGCCATTAACGAAACCCTCTATCCCAGCCATCCTTACGGCACCCAGACCACCATCGGCACGGGCGAGCATCTGAAAAACCCCTCGCACGTCAAGATCCAGGAGTATTTCGGCAAGTACTATGTGCCCAACAATATGGCCATCGTGCTGGCCGGCGATTTCAACCCCGACGAGGTCGTTGCCCTGGCCGAAAAACACTTCGGCAACTATCCGTCCAAGCAGGTCCCCAAATTCACCTTCCAGCCGCAGCCCGAGCTGCAGGAAGTGGTTCGCAAAGACGTGTTCGGGCAGGAAGCCGAATATGTGCAGATCGCCTGGCGTTTCGACGGCGCCAATTCCGCCGACCCCAATATGCTGTCGCTCATTCGCGGCCTGCTCTACAACCGGCAGGCAGGCCTGATCGACCTCAACCTGCTGCAAAAGCAAAAACTGCTGGAAGCCCGCGCTTCGGCCGGCACCTACGAAGATTTTTCCACCTTCACGCTCTACGGTAAGCCGAGGGAAGGCCAAACACTCGAAGATGTCGAGAAATTGTTGCTCGCCGAACTGGAGAACGTCAAGAACGGCAAGTTCGAAGATTGGCTGACGGAAGCGGTCATCAAAGACTACAAACTCGGCGAGATCCGCAGCAACGAATCCAACGGCGCACGGGCCAGCTTCATGACCGACGCCTTCATCCTCGGCCTGCCCTGGAAGAAATACGTGCAGCGCTTCGATGAAATGAGCGCCTATTCCAAGGACGAGGTCGTGGCCTTCGCCAAAAAGCGCTTTCAAGACAACTATGTCGTCGTCTACAAACGCAACGGCGACGACCCGAACGTCTACAAAGTAGAAAAGCCGGCCATCACTCCGGTTACGCTCAACCGCGAAGTATCTTCCACTTTCGCCGCTAATTTCCTCTCGCAAAACGCGCCTGCCCTCGAACCGGCCTTTCTCGATTACGAAGAACTGATCCAGTCGAAACCGCTGGAAGGCGGCGTACAGCTCGACTACATCCACAATGCCGATAATCCCACTTTTTCCATGAACTATATCGTGGAAATGGGCAAGAACCACGACCAGCTGCTGCCCATCGCCGTGAGCTACCTGCCCTACCTGGGCACCGATCGCTATACGGCCGAGCAACTGCAGCAGGAGTTCTTCCGCCTGGGACTGAGCTTCGACGTCTACTCCGGCGACGAGCGGGTGTACGTCACCCTCAGCGGCCTCGACGAGTCGTTCGAAGAAGGGGTCAAACTCTTCGAACACATCCTGGCCAACGTCACTCCCTCCGAAGAGGCGCTGTCCAATGTGATCGACGACATCATGGTGAAACGCACGAACGCCACCAAGGACAAGCGCACGATCCTCCGTAGCGCCATGTCTAACTATGCCCGATACGGTGAAGACAACCCCTTTACCGACATCCTGCCGGAAAACGAACTGCGGCAACTCAAACCCGAGCAACTCACTGCCATTATCAAGCAGCTCACCGGCTTCGAGCACAAGATCTTTTACTACGGCTCCCAGAAGCTGCCGGACGTCGCCGCCACGCTGGAAAAACACCACCAGGTTCCGGCCAAACTGCAACCGGTAGCCGAAGAGAAAGAGTATCCCGAACTGGCCCAGCAGAAGAACAAGGTCTACTACGTCGACTTCCCCATGGTCCAGGCCGAGATCCTGCTGATATCGAAAGGCAGCCCGGAGTTCAACCTGCAGGAATACATCATGGCCGAACTGTACAACAACTACTTCGGCTTCGGCCTTTCCTCCATCGTCTTCCAGGAGATCCGCGAATCGAAGGCCCTGGCCTACTCGGCTTACGCCTACTACTCCTCGCCTTCCCAGGAAGACCGCTCGCACTACTTGCAGGCCTATGTAGGCACCCAGGTCGACAAAATGCCCGACGCCATTCCGGCCATGCTCGAGATCGTCCAGAACATGCCGGTTTCGGAAGAACAGATCGATAATGCCCGCCAGTCGATCCTCAAGCGCATTGAAACCGAGCGCATTACCAAAAGCGGCATTTACTGGAACTACCGCAGCATGCTCGAACGGGGCTACGATCACGATCTGCGGAAAGACATCTACGAAGCCATGCAGCGCGTCACGCCGGCCGACCTGCTCAAGTTCCAGGAGGAAAATGTCAAAGGACGCAATTTCACCTTCCTGGTGCTCGGCAGCAAGGAAAGCCTCGACTTCGAATACCTCAAAACGCTCGGCGAGGTCGAAGAACTGCAACTCAAAGATATCTTCGGCTACGAACTGAAGCCGTAAGAGGTCTTCTGCGTTTGCTTTGATCGGGCCACGGCAAGCCGTGGCCCGATCCTAATAGACTCTGCGTCGCTCTGCGTCCTCCCCAACCTGCCATCGCCATGCTCGACCGATTTCTCCCGACGCCGATCCATGAACCTCCTCTTCCCTCGCTCGCAGAACAAGGACTGCGCCTGCTCGTCAAACGCGACGACCTCATCCATCCCGACATCTCCGGGAACAAGTGGCGCAAACTCAAGTACAACCTGCTGGAGTTACAAGAGCAAGAAATTCAGCGTCTTCTCACTTTCGGTGGAGCCTACTCCAACCATATCGCAGCCGTGGCCGCAGCGGGCCAGACCTTCGGCTTCGACACCATCGGCATCATCCGCGGCGAGCGCGTCGATCCGCTGAACCCTACGCTCCGCCAGGCACAAAAAGCGGGCATGCATTTGGAATTCGTCAGCCGGATCGACTATCGTCGCCGGTATGATCCCGACTACCAGGAGCATTGGCGCCAACGCTTCGGCAACTGCTATCTGCTCCCGGAAGGAGGCACGAATGCCCTGGCCCTGAAAGGCTGCGCCGAACTGATCGACGAATTGGAGCAGGACCTGCCGGAATGGCCCGATTACATTTGCGTAAGCGCCGGAACCGGCGGCACCATGGCCGGCCTGGTCGCCGGCTTGCGCGGGCGGTCAAAAGTGCTGGGATTTTCGGCGCTGAAAGGCGATTTCCTGGCAGAGGAAGTGCGGCAATTACTCGAACGGACCGGATGCGGGGAGTATGCCAACTGGCAAATGATCGATCGCTATCATTTTGGCGGTTACGCACAATATCACCCCGAGGTGGTGCGCTTCGTCAATGCCTTCAAATTGCAGACCGGCATTCCGCTGGAACCCATCTACACCGGCAAGATGTTCTGCGGTATCTTCGACCTGGCCGCGCGGGATTTCTTCCGGCCCGGACAGACCATCCTCGCCATTCATACCGGCGGACTGCAAGGCATCCGCGGGTTCAATGAGCGCCACGGCAAGGTCATTGAGTAAGCGCCAGCACCCGCACCTTATGATCCTGCAACACATACAGTCGATCCTTCTGGACCTGGATCTGCCCGGCCGCTCCCGCCTCCGCGGGCAATGGCATTTCCTGCACCTTTCCGCTGGGCAAATGATAGCTGAATAAGCGGCCCTCCTGGGCGTACCAAAGGTAGTCGCCATGCACCTGCACCCGCGACAGGCCCCGCAGCTCAATGGTTTGCAGCGGTTGACCGAAAATGTCGAATAGATATACCCCACGTTCGGGGTCGACTAGAAAGACCGTCTGCCGCCGCTCGAGCAGGAAGCGCGGACGAGGGGGGTGCTCCAACTGCAGGCTCAGATCGCTGCTTTCCTGCCCCACCTGCCCTTCCGGGCTGATCTTGCTCAACCGGAACCGCTGTTCGTCATACACCCAGATCTGATTGTCGCTGGATAGGCCCAAAGCCTGAACCTGCACATAGCCCAGGTCAAACAGGTTGAGCGTGGCCACCTCGCTCAAGGTACGGTCGAGTACGATCACTTGCAGAAAATCGGGATAGTAGAGCAACAGGTTGAAGGGGTTGGTCGCGTCGACCTGCCCCAGGCGGCCCAGGCGATTGTTGTTGTAGCGAAAAACCTCCCGCCCCGCGGCATCGTACTTGATCAATTCGCCGGTGGCGGTAACGAGGTAGAGTTGTTGGAGTTTGTCGGTGTAGAATCGCTCGGCGATCGCCTCCGTTTCCCACAGAAAACGGCCGGCCGGCGATTGCTGAGCGGGCAGCGTCGGATGACAACCCGTAAAGCAAAAGAACAACAGCCACCAGGCGATAGCCCTATTCGGGGAATACCCGACCGGCAGGATTCTCGAAAAATTCGATCCGTATGTCTTCACCGTCGAAAACTGCATAGGAGTTGTAGTACATCCATTCGCCCAGATTGATGTAACGACTGTGTTGGTTCTTTAGCGTATAGTCGATCGGCAAATGGCGATGTCCGAACACAAAAAAATCGATATGCTGCCGATCGAGCTGCTGATTGGCATAGGTGACCAACCACTCCCGCTCCGGTCCCAGAAAGCGCCCCTGCTCGTGATCGGAAGCATCGCGACTCTTTTTCGACCAGAAGCGGGCGAGCCAAATCCCGAAGTTGGGATGCAGGCGGCCGTATAACCACTGACAAAGCCGGTTGGCAAAGATGCGCTTGAGTAGTTTGTAACCGTGGTCGCCAGGCCCCAGCCCGTCGCCGTGACCGATCAGGAAGGTCTTGCCCTGCAATTCGCGCAAGATGGGTTCCCGGTAGATTGGAATACCGAATTCCTCCTCGAAATAGCGGAACATCCACATATCGTGGTTGCCGGTAAAGAAGTAGATCGGGATCCCGGCCGCACGCAGTTCGGCCAACTTGCCAAGCAGGCGAACGTATCCCTTCGGCACCACGGTGTGGTATTCAAACCAGAAATCGAAGATATCGCCGACCAGATAAATAGCTTCGGCCCGATCTTTGATCGCATCGAGCCAACGCACGATCTGTTCTTCCCGCTCCCTGCTCGTCAGTCGAGCGTCGACCCCCAGGTGAAAATCGCTGGCGAAAAAGGTGTACTTCCTCATCTTACCCCCGCATCCGATTATCGGCCGCCGATCAGGACTTTTCCATTACCGCTCCGCAGTTCGAGCAGGTACGCAGTTCTTCCGAGCCCATGAATTCCTCGATCGCCGCCTTGATCTGCGTGACGATGTCCTCGAGCGGAAAGCTGGCCTCGTGGAGCTTGTGATTACAATTTTCGCAAAACCACATTAACTTGTCGAGTTCGCCGGGGTGGCGGTAGCGCTCGATAACCAGGCCGATCGTATTGGCCGGGCGTTGCGGAGAATGGGGGATCCGGGGCGGCAGCAGGAACATTTCCCCCTCGCGGATGTGTACATCTTCGGGCTCCCCGTCCTCATTGATGATCTTGAGCGTGATGTCGCCTTCCAATTGGTAGAAAAGCTCTTCTCCATCTTCGAAGTGATAATCTTTGCGTCCGTTCGGTCCACCCACAACCATTACGATATAATCGTCGTTTCCCTTGTAAACTTGCTGGTTGCCGACCGGTGGTCGCAAGAGATGTCGATGTTCGTCTACCCACTTCTGTAAGTTAAATGGTTTGGCTAGCGGCATGATGTACATTTTTGATTAGTGCAATACCAAATCCCCAACGGGCTCTAAAATTAGCAATAAAATCTTAAGTTCGCGCAGGGCGGGCCTCGTCCCCAAAATATCGACAGCCATGAATTTAACCCTTCTTCACAAGAACGCGCTGGTCTGTGGCAGCAGCAAGGGCATCGGAAAGGCCATTGCAATAGAACTGGCTTTACTTGGCGCCAATGTGACACTGGTCGCCCGCACCGGCGAAAAACTCGTCGAGGTAAAGGATCAACTCGACCGCTCCCAGGGGCAGAAGCACGATTTCCTGGTGGCCAACTTCACCGATAGCGCCGACCTGAAAAAAAAGGTCAAAGGATTAGTATCGGTTAAGCCGATCCACATCCTGATCAACAATACCGGCGGCCCGGCAGCCGGCCCGATCACAGCCGCTAAAACCGACGAGTTTACGGCCGCTTTTCACAATCACCTCATCTGCAATCACTTGCTCACGCAATTGGTTCTCCCGGGCATGAAAGCGGAAGGCTATGGCCGCATCATCAATATCATCTCGACCTCCGTCAAACAACCACTGCCGGGCCTGGGGGTTTCCAATACCGTGCGCGCCGCCGTTGCCAATTGGGCTAAAACCCTGGCCAACGAACTAGGCCCCTTCGGCATTACCGTCAATAATGTATTGCCGGGTGCAACCGATACCGACCGGCTGCAGGAGATCATCCGCAACTCGGCAGTGAAGTCGGGGCAGACGGAAGAGGCCGTAGCTCAACAGATGAAAGCCGGCATTCCCCTGGGACGATTTGCCGATCCGGCCGAGATCGCCGCCGCCGCCGCCTTTCTGGCCTCGCCTTCGGCAGCTTATGTGTCGGGGATCAACCTGCCGGTCGACGGCGGGCGGACCAAAAGCCTGTAGGAACCCGCAAACTCATGGAACTCAATTACAAGACCTTCGGACAGGGCGACCCCCTCATCATCCTTCACGGCCTCTTCGGCAGCCTCGACAACTGGCAAACGCTGGGCAAACAGTTCGCCGAACACTATACGGTGTTCCTGCTCGACCAACGCAACCACGGCCGCAGTCCCCACGATCCGGAGTTCGACTATGCGGCCCTGGCAGCCGATCTCAAACATTTCCTCGAAAGCCATTGGGTCTACAAAACGCACCTGCTCGGTCATTCGATGGGCGGCAAAACGGCCATGGAATTCGCCCTCCATTACCCCGACATGGTCGACAAACTGGTGGTAGTGGATATCGGTCCGAAAGCCTATTCCGGTGGACATGAACTCATCATGGATGCGCTCCTGTCGGTCGACCTCGATGCCATCGATAGCCGGCAGGCCGCCGATGAAGCGCTGCAAGCCCGCATTTCCGAGTACGGCATCCGCCAATTCCTGCTCAAGAACCTTCATCGCAATAAGGACGGAACGTTTAGCTGGAAAATGAACCTGCCAATACTCCACCAACACTACGATCAGATCCTTTCCGCGATCGAAGGCGACGATCCTTTCGAAGGCCCCGCCTTGTTCATTCGCGGCAGCCGCTCCAACTATATCGAGGACGGCGACTGGCCCGCCATCCTCGAACTCTTCCCTCGCGCCGAACTCGCCACCATACCAAAAGCAGGCCATTGGGTACACGCCGACGCTCCCGAGCTGTTGCTGGAAAGGGTGCATCGCTTCCTCGAAACCGCCTGAGAAAAGCGTCGACCAAACGACCTGCTTCAGAATTTTGGGCGGATTTTATACTTTCTTCCCCTCTTGGCGTTATTATTGTTAGTCAGTACAAAAAGTAAGCTCTTTTATCATGGCCCGAAAGAATATCACCCGAATCGGTGGATTGCTCCTGATCCTCTTCTTTAGCATTGCCACCACTTTCAAATCCGACCAGGGAAAATACTTCGAGATCTCCAAGAATCTCGAAATATTCACCAACCTCTACAAGGAGATCAATACTTACTACGTCGACGATCTCGATCCGTCCAAGATCATGCGCACCGGCATTGACGCCATGCTCGAATCGCTCGACCCCTTCACCAACTACATCTCGGAAAGCGACATCGAGGGCTTCCGCTACATCACGGAAGGCCGCTATAACGGCATCGGAGCCCAGATCGCCCTGATCCGCGACTACGTGACCATCACCGAACCTTATGAAGATAGCCCCGCCTTCAAGGCCGGCCTAAAAGCCGGCGACCAGATCGTCGCCGTGGAAGGAAGATCCGCCAAGGGCAAAACCCCCGACGAGGTCGACGCCATCCTGAAAGGCTATCCGGGAACCGAGATCGAACTGACCGTGCGCCGACCGGGCGAAGACAAGGACCTTTCCATCAAACTGTCGCGCGATGAGGTCAAAGTGCCCAACGTACCTTATTCCGGTATGGTCAACGACGGGATCGGCTATA
>JAGQXA010000421.1 GCA_020436865.1 Saprospiraceae bacterium
ATGCCTGGGCGGAATACCGGGTGGTCGAGGGCCAATTGTACATCGGCGCCGGCCTGCACTACTGGAACGGCATTTCCCGCCTGACCAATCAAAGTACGCTGAACATCATGACCCTCGATGCGCCGCGTTTCAACTGGGCAAGTATCGGCACGACCGACCAGTTCGCCCGTCACCTGGGCGTCTATGCAAAAGGTCAGCTGGGCCGCTTCGACTACCGCGTTGCCGTCAACGAGCCCATCGCCAACACGCTCGATCTGACGCGGGGGCTACAACCCCTCCCCGACACCGCCGCGTACCTGCACACCGGCAAGAAGGTTTACACGGGATACTTTAACTACCAGTTTCTCGACAAGGAATCCAACAAGCTGCCGTACATGGTGGGCACCTACATCGGCGCCAAGAAGGTGTTTAACATCGGCGCCGGCTTCCTGTACCATCCGGAGGGTTCGGCGAGCATCGAGAATGCGGCCCGGGTACAGAACGACGTGCTGCTTTTTGCCATCGACGCCTTTTACGATGCGCCGGTCGGCACCAACGGTTCGGCCGTTTCGGCCTACCTGGCCTACTACAACTTCGATTTCGGGCCGAACTACCGACTGGGCGGCAACAGCGATCTGGTGGCCACCGGCAACATCCTCTACGGGCAGCTGGGCTACGCGCTGCCTGCCTTTTCGAACGGCACTCGCCTGATGCCCTATGTGTCCTTCTCGAATCGCAGCATCGAAGTGGCCGACGATCCGGCCAATTCGCTCGGTGTGGGTTTCAACTACTTCATCTCCGGACACAACGCCAAGATCACCTGTGAGTTCGACAGCAATAAGGGCGCTTTCTCCGACGACCGGACCAACCTGTTCCGGATCCAGGCTATGATCTTCCTTTGATCTGGCCCGATACACATAAGTATTCAAATAATTAGATCAAAAAATAGCACATCATGTCTGGAAAAAACCTGCAGGAGTACTGGAAGAAGAACCTGGGATACGTCGCCATTCTGCTGGCGATCTGGTTCCTCGTTTCCTATGTCTTCGGGATCTTTCTGGCCGACTCGCTCAATGCGGTGCGGATCGGCGGAGCGAAGCTCGGATTCTGGTTTGCCCAACAGGGCTCGATCTATGTGTTCGTGGTGTTGATCTTCGTCTATGTCTATCTGATGAACAAGCTCGACAACGAGTACGACGTGCACGAAGAGTAAGCGGCTGGCGAACCTATTTAAAACTCTAAAACGAAAATCATGAGCGTTCAAACCTGGACCTTTCTGATAGTCGGTCTGACCTTTGCCCTTTACATCGGGATCGCGATCTGGTCGCGGGCGGGTTCGACCAAAGAATTCTACATTGCCGGCGGCGGGGTGCATCCGATCGCCAACGGCATGGCCACTGCGGCCGACTGGATGTCGGCGGCCTCCTTTATTTCCATGGCCGGTCTGATCTCCTTCATGGGGTACGACGGCGGCGTGTTCCTCATGGGCTGGACGGGCGGTTATGTCTTGCTGGCCCTGCTCCTGGCGCCTTACCTTCGAAAGTTCGGCAAGTTCACCGTGCCCGACTTCATCGGCGACCGCTACTACTCCAACGTGGCCCGTACCGTGGCCGTCATTTGCGCGATCATCGTGTCGTTCACCTATGTGGCCGGCCAGATGCGTGGGGTAGGGGTGGTGTTTTCCCGCTTTCTCGAGGTCGACATCAACATGGGCGTGTACATCGGCATGGCCATCGTACTGATCTACGCCGTACTGGGCGGCATGAAGGGCATCACCTATACGCAGGTGGCCCAGTACTGCGTGCTCATTTTCGCGTACATGGTTCCGGCCCTGTTCATCTCGCTGACGATGACCGGCAACGTCATTCCGCAACTCGGCTTCATCGGCACCGTCGAAGACGGCTCGGGCGCTTACCTGCTCGACAAACTCGACCAGTTGCATCGCGATCTGGGCTTTGCCGAGTACACCTCGGGCAGCAAGGACATGATCGACGTGTTCGCCATTACGTTTGCGCTGATGGTCGGCACGGCCGGTCTGCCCCACGTGATCGTGCGTTTCTTCACGGTTCCCAAAGTGGCCGACGCCCGTAAATCGGCCGGTTGGGCCCTGCTGTTCATCGCCATTCTGTATACCACGGCGCCGGCGGTGGCCGCCTTCGCCCGTACGAACCTGATCAACACGGTGACGAACACCGAGTACGCGCAGATGCCCGATTGGTTCAAGAAGTGGGAAGAAACGGCCCTGCTGGCCTGGGTCGACAAAAACAACGACGGCGTCATTCAGTATCAAAAGGGCGCTCCTTTCGTCGGCAAACCCGAACAGGTACGCGAGAACGGCGAAGCGGTGCGTGGTCAGTACGGCGAGGTGAAGATCACCAACGCACCTTCGACCGATAACGCCAACGAACTCTATATCGACCAGGACATCATGGTGCTCGCCAATCCGGAGATCGCCAATCTGCCGGCATGGGTCATCGCCCTGGTGGCTGCCGGTGGTCTGGCTGCCGCTCTTTCGACGGCTGCCGGCCTCTTACTGGTCATTTCGACGGCCGTTTCGCGCGACCTCATCAAAATGCAGATCAAGCCGAATATCTCCGAGAAAGCCGAACTCTGGTGGGCTCGCGGCGGCGCTGCTGCTGCCGTACTGGTAGCCGGCTACTTCGGCATCCATCCGCCAGGATTCGTGGCGGCCACGGTGGCGCTTGCCTTCGGTTTGGCTGCCGCCTCCTTCTTCCCGGCCATTGTGCTCGGCGTTTTCGACAAGCGGATGAACCGCGAAGGCGCCGTATCCGGCATGATCGTCGGCATTCTGCTGATGCTCTACTATATGCTCAAGTACAAACTGGGCTACTTCGGCGGTGGAGGTAAGGATGACTGGTGGTTCGGCATTTCGCCGGAAGGCTTCGGCACGGTGGCAATGGTGGTCAACCTGATCGTCTCCTTCACCGTTTCGCGTCTGACTGCCGCTCCGCCCCAGGAGGTGCAGGATATCGTCGAGGATATCCGCATTCCGCGCGGCGCCGGTGGCGCACATGCACACTAAAGTTTGTAGCGGCCGGATCGCCCCGCGGTCCGGCCGCTTTCCCACATCTCAAATCCCACATCTCAACTCCACCAACCATGCCTAAGTTTCAACTCGGCCGCAAGGCTTCCGACTGGTTCGTCACGCTCTATGTGTTGGGGACCCTCTACGTTCGTTTTCAGCTGGAACCGCAATTTCAGGGTAATTTCCTGATCTCGGTGGGCCTGGGCGCCTTTGCGCTCCTCTTCCTCTGGGCCCTGGCAAAGAGCAAGTTCATCAATCCGAGCTGGTTTGGGTTGGGGAACTAGATCCCAGCATCCAATATCCAGTATTTCGTATCTTACGGAGCGAAGCAAAATGCCAGCTCCATGTCCTATCGCAACCTGCCGATGACCAACAAAGACCGGTACGCCAAACTGGTCGGGCTGTTCTTTCTGGCCCTGCTATTGTTCAATTTCCCGCTGCTCGCGTTATTCGGGAAAGGAGGGCAATGGCTGGGGATCCCGTCGGTGCTCTGGTATCTGTTTTCGACCTGGGTGGTATTGATCCTCCTGATCAATTTTGCCTTGCGGCACAAAAACTCGAATCGCAAGAACTAGTGCATGAGCGGCGCCATCATCATCGGCTGTTCGGTGGCCTACGTGGGCTTGTTGTTCGTCATCGCTTTTTGGGCGGAGCGGCGGGCGAAGGCAGGCCGCAGCCTGGTCAACAACCCCTACATATATGCCTTGTCGCTCGCGGTGTACTGTACGGCCTGGACGTACTACGGCAGCGTAGGCCGCGCCGCCACTTCCGGCGTCGGTTTTCTGCCGATCTATCTCGGACCTACCATTCTGGCCCCTTTGTGGTTGCTGTTCCTCCGGAAGCTGATCCTGATCAGCAAATCGCAGCGGATCACCTCGGTCGCCGACCTCATTTCGTCGCGCTACGGCAAAAGTACCTGGCTAGGCCTTCTGGGCACCGTGATCGCCGTTTTCGGGATCATTCCCTACATCTCCATCCAATTGAAGGCGATTGCGATCAGCTTCGATATTCTGACCCTCGGGGGGCAGCCCGGCGATCATTTGCAGGTGCCGTTCTATGCCGACACGGCCCTGTACATTGCCATCGCCCTGGCGATCTTTACCATCCTCTTCGGCACGCGGCATCTCGATCCGAACGAACGGCACGAAGGTTTGGTAGCCGCCATCGCGTTTGAGTCGCTCCTGAAGCTGGCCGCCTTTCTGGCGGTGGGGATATTCGTCGTATTCGGCCTTTACCAAGGGCTTCCCGACCTGTTCACGCAGGCCTTGCAGGAAGAACGCATTCAGCGCTTGCTCGATCTGCGGGCGGCCCCGATCGACGGTTGGAGCTGGTTCTGGTTGAACTTGCTGTCGATGTCGGCCGTCCTGTTCCTGCCGCGCCAGTTTCATGTGGCGGTTGTAGAGAACACCTCGGCCGACCATGTGGGCAAGGCCTCTTGGCTGTTTCCCCTGTACCTGCTGCTCATCAACCTCTTTGTTCTTCCGATCGCCTTTGCCGGTTTATTACAATTTCCGGGAGCGAGCGTCGACCCAGATACCTTCGTACTGGCCCTGCCCTTGCACAGCGGACAGGAGCTATTGGCCCTCCTGGCGGCACTGGGCGGTTTTTCGGCGGCTACCAGCATGGTCATCGTTGCGGTCATCGCTCTGAGTATCATGCTCAGTAACAATCTCGTGTTGCCGCTCCTGGTAAAATCGCAGACGATCCAGGAGCGCTACGTGCTCGATCTGCCGCAACGCCTCTTGGGTATTCGCCGCATCAGCATCGTCGTGGTACTGCTGGTTTCCTATGCCTACTTCAAATCGGTCGGACAAGCCTATACGCTGGTGTCGATCGGCCTGATCTCCTTTACCGCCGTCGCGCAGTTTGCCCCGGCCATTGTAGGCGGAGTGTACTGGAAACGCGGTACGAAGATCGGCGCTCTGGCCGGATTGTTGGTGGGTTTCGTGATCTGGGCGTTCACGCTGCCATTGCCGACCCTCTGTGAAACGGGCATACTCGATCAAAGTCTGATCGAGCAGGGCTTGTGGGGACTACCCTGGCTGAAGCCCTACAGCCTGTTTGGCCTGGAAGGGGTCGACCACGTATCGCACTCCGCCTTCTGGAGCCTGTTGTTCAACGTCGCCGCCTATGTGGGCGTGTCGCTGTACACCCGTCCGAACGCCCTGGAGATCACCCAAGCCGACCTGTTCGTCGACATCTACAAGTACCGGGAAGGCGGTACCGACTACGACGTCATGCGCCGGCAGGCCAAGGTGGCCGATGTGACCCTCCTGCTCAACCGGTTCCTCGGGCCGGTGCGCGCACGGCAGGTTCTGCAAACCTATTCCAAGCAAACCGGCAAGGAGCTCGAGCGCTTACCCGTGGCCGACGCCGAGCTCGTCAATTTTGCCGAAACGCATCTGTCGGGCGCCATTGGCGCCGCTTCAGCGAAGATCATCATGGCCTCGGTCGCCAAAGACGATCCGATCGGGCTGGAAGAGATGTTCGACATTCTGGAACAGACGCGCGAGATCATGCAGTACAGCAAAGCCCTCGAGCTTAAATCGGAAGAACTGCAGGCCACCACCCGCCAATTGCAGACGGCCAACGAGCAATTGAAAGCGCTCGACCGGCTCAAAGCCGATTTTATCACGACCGTGACCCACGAATTGCGTACCCCCATCACCTCGATCAAGGCCCTGGCCCGGATCCTGCAGGATACCGCCGATCTTCCCGAAGAAAAACGCGCCGAATTTCTCGGCATTATCGTAGGAGAAAGCGAACGCATCGCCCGGTTGATCAATCAGGTGCTCGATCTGGAAAAGATCCGGTCGGCCGACGACGGTTTCCGGAAGGAAGTGATCCTCCTGCAACCCTTGCTGCGCAAGGCATATGCCGGCATGTCGCAGCTCATGGAGGAGAAGCAGATCCGCCAGTCCCTCGAATTGACATCGACGCCCCTTTCGGTCAAGGGAGATCCCGATAAGCTCACCCAGGTCGTGATCAATTTGCTGTCGAATGCCGTGAAATTCTCGCCCCCCGGAGATGGCCTGATCGCACTGCGACTGAAGAAAAGAGGCGCGGAAGCCCTGATCGAAGTGGCCGATAACGGGATCGGTATCGCCGCCGAAGATCAGGAGTTGATCTTCGGACAGTTCACCCAACTCAGCGATCGCGAGCGGGGAAAACCGACCGGTAGCGGATTGGGGCTCTACATCTCCCGCCAGATCGTCGAACGGCACGGAGGCCGGCTGCAGGTCGATAGCAAACCGGGCGAGGGCGCAGTCTTCCAACTCTTTCTTCCTCTGGTAAAAAAGTGAGGCGAGGTTTCCCAAATTTTCGGGGAATGTCGTACATTTATTTGGCGCGGCCGGAAGGCGCGATCCTAAATCAAATAAATGAACCAAAACAGATCCGCCAAGATTCTCATCGTCGACGACGAACCCAACATCGTCGTCGCTCTGGAGTTTCTGCTGCAGCAGCAGGGATTTGTCGTGGAAAAGGCCTACAACGGGCAGGAAGCCCTGGACAAACTCTCCTCTTTTCGCCCCGGTATTGTCATCCTCGACGTCATGATGCCCGGGATGGACGGATTCGAAGTAGCGCGCCGCATCCGGCAACAACCCTCCAACCGGAATACCCAGATCATCTTTCTGACCGCGAAAGGCACCGACGCCGATAAGATCAAAGGCTATAGCGCCGGCGGCGAAGTATACATCACCAAGCCGTTCGATAACGACGAACTGATCCAGACGGTCCAGGAAGTAGTGGAATTCGGTTGACGGCAAAAAAATTTAGAACAAAAAATACAAATATCTAAATAACTATATGTATATTTCAGCTTGAACGTAAGCTATTGCAAGTGGCGCTCCTTCCGGGAGGCGGGGAAGACCCCGGCACAAAATTTCGGTCGACTCCCATCTACGGAAATCAGGTTCGCCGCCCGGAGAAGATTCATCGCACAAAACTTCTATCGTTGAAATAAAAAATACGGTTATGACTCTACTGATCAAGTCTTTCGAAGAATACCAGAACGCCTATCGTCGCAGTGTGGAAGATCCGGAGGGTTTTTGGGCGGAGCAGGCCGAGACGTTCCAATGGCGGAAGCCCTGGAGCAAGGTGTTGGAATGGAACTTCCGCGATCCCGACGTGAAGTGGTTCGTCGGAGGGAAAATGAACATCACCGAAAACTGCCTGGATCGCCATTTGCCTACGCGCGGCGATCAGGTGGCCATTCTTTGGGAGCCCAATGATCCCGATCAACCGACGGTGGAATACACCTACCGGCAACTGTACGAGGAAGTCTGCAAGACTGCCAATGCCCTCAAAGCCAACGGTATCCGCAAGGGCGATCGCGTGTGCTTCTACATGCCGATGGTGCCCGAACTGGCGATCGGCGTGCTGGCCTGCGCCCGGATCGGAGCGGTGCATTCCGTGGTTTTTGCCGGTTTCTCCGCAACGGCTCTGGCCGACCGGATCAAAGACGCCACCTGTAAGATGGTGATCTGTTCGGACTACAACGCCCGCGGCGCCAAGAACATCCCCGTCAAGGCAGTGGTCGACGAAGCGCTGTCGCTGGGTTGCGACAGCGTCGAAACCGTTCTGGTGCACAGCAACCGCGGCGAAGAGATCGCCTGGAACGAAGGACTCGACAAGTGGTGGCACGACGAGGTCGATCATCAGCCGGCCGACTGCCCGGCCGAGGAAATGGATTCCGAAGACATGCTTTTCATCCTCTACACTTCCGGCTCTACCGGCAAGCCCAAGGGGGTCGTGCACAGCTGCGGCGGCTACATGGTGTACACCTGTTTCTCCTTCCGCAACGTCTTTCAGTACCACGACGGCGATATTTACTGGTGCACGGCCGATATCGGCTGGATCACCGGCCATTCCTATATCGTCTACGGCCCTCTGCTGGCCGGCGCCACCACCGTCATGTTCGAGGGGGTGCCGACCTACCCCGATGCCGGCCGGTTCTGGCAGGTTTGTGAAAAACTGAAGGTGAATCAATTTTATACGGCTCCGACCGCCATTCGGGCGCTGATGGCGCAGGGCGACGAATGGGTGTCGAAATACGACCTGAGCTCCATCCGGGTGTTGGGCTCCGTCGGCGAGCCCATCAACGAAGAGGCCTGGAATTGGTATAACGAGGTGGTCGGCAAGAAGAAGTCGCCCATCGTCGATACCTGGTGGCAAACCGAAACCGGCGGGATCCTCATTTCCCCGCTGCCCGACATCACGCCGCTGAAGCCCTGCTATGCGACCCTGCCGCTGCCCGGCGTTCAACCCTGCCTGCTCGATTCGGAGGGGAACGAACTGGAAGGCAACAATGTCGAAGGCTTGCTTTGCATGAAGTTTCCCTGGCCGTCGATGCTGCGCACGACCTATGGCGATCACGAGCGTTGCCGGCAGACGTATTTCTCGGCCTTCAAGGATATGTATTTTACCGGCGACGGCGCTCGCCGCGACGAGAATGGCATGTACCGGATCATCGGCCGCGTCGACGACGTGATCAACGTGTCGGGGCACCGCATGGGCACCGCCGAAGTGGAAAATGCCATCAACGAGCACCCCAATGTGGTGGAATCGGCCGTGGTCGGTTACCCGCACGACATCAAAGGCCAGGGCATTTACGCCTATGTCATCACCTCCAAACCGGTGTCGGACGAAAGCGCCTTTATCAAGGAAGTGCTCGGGGTCGTGACCCGCGAGATCGGCCCGATCGCGAAGCCCGACAAGATCCAGATCGTGTCCGGCTTGCCGAAAACGCGCTCCGGTAAGATCATGCGACGTATCCTGCGCAAGATCGCCGCCGGCGATTCCTCTAACCTGGGTGATACCTCGACGCTGCTCAATCCCGAAGTGGTCGATGAGATCAAATCGGGAGCGGGCTTATAGGGTGGATACTGGATGCTGGTATCCAGATCGTTGAAATGCTATTATGAAAGCCCTTGTATTTAAAGAGATCAACGCCCCTTTAGCCGTCGAAGAACGGCCAACGCCCGAACCGCGTTCGGGGGAAGCGCTGGTCGCCATTCGGGCTGCCGCGCTGAACCGTAGGGATTACTTCATCACAAAAGGTTTGTACCCGGGGTTGCGGCCAGGTACTATCGTGGGTTCCGACGGGGCGGGCGTGGCAGAGGGGCGCGAAGTGATCGTCAATCCCAGTCTGCAATGGGGCGACGACCCGGCCGTGCAGGGCCCGGATTACCATATCCTAGGCATGCCGACCGACGGCGCCTTCGCCGGGTATGTGGTCGTTCCCGAAGAGAACCTCTTTGACAAACCGGCGCACCTGACTTTCGAACAGGCGTCAGCCTTGCCATTGGCGGGGCTGACGGCCTATCGCACCCTGTTCACCCGCTGCGCCTTGCGGC
>JAGQXA010000053.1 GCA_020436865.1 Saprospiraceae bacterium
CCCTCCTGGTAGATGATCTCGTCTTGCGGAAATAATTCCCTGAACTGCCGCCAGGCCTCGATGGATTCGGCAATGTGCCAGCAGCGATGCTCCGGCGCCCAGCGGGCGCCGTGCACCTGCTTCATCTTGCCCGGGAAGCTTTCGTCATATTGAAGGTTCTGAATGCCGATCCGGCGGATCTGTGCTACTTCGATAAATTTCGTTTGAATTTGCATAGCCTTTTCTTGTAAAAATTGAAAAAAGAAAGAAGTCAATCAATTGTATAGCAGTGTTTTAAACGGATTTAATCGATTAGATCGGATCGGTTGCCGATGTTATCGGATAATTATCGGGTATAACCGGTTACTAATCGCTATTTTGGTCCAATCCTGCAGAGATCGGAGCGCGCGTGAATCTCGGATCTTGTTCGAATGTTGCTTTGGAGCGAACGTAGCCCAATGCATGATATCGGGGCAAGCTCCTAAAGGACTTGCGTATGAAAGGGCATTGTGAAAGGTGCGGGACCGCCTTCTACGGCAGAAGTGACAAGCGTTTCTGTTCCTTGACCTGTAAGAACCGGGCTAGTGTTCGCCGACGAAAAACGACGCGCGCGGCGGTGCAGGAGGTGGATGGCTATCTGCACCGCAATCGGGAGATCCTGGAATTTCTGATGGGGAATTCCTCCAAAGAAGTATTCGAAAGATCCCTGCTTACCCGCACGGGCTTCCGCTGGGAATTCATCACGGGCATCTACCGCAATAGGGAAGGCAAAATATACCACCTGGTCTACGAATTCGCTTGGATGGAATTCTCTGATCAGCGGGTGCTGGTGGTCCGCAAGAAATGAGCAGGCCAACCCCTGTTCTCCGCCTCCCCCTAAAACCGCACCTTCACCACCACACTCCCCACGATCAAAGCCCCTAGCAACAGCATCATGCCGATGATATAGGCCGTGCCGATGCCGGGCCCCTGCTCGCTGTAGCCGCCCAACGCACGCTCGAGCACGTAGTGGCCGCCGACCAGGCCCAGGATCCACACGCGGAGCAGGAGCCAGTCTTTGACGACCACGGGGAAGAACCAGAGGGCAAAAATGGCCAAGGCCAGCAAGGGGACGATCCAGTAGAAGCTCTCCAGCACTTTGTCGAGGGCGTGCGGGGGCGCACCGTTGGCGGCCGCCAGCCTGCCGGCGATCAGATAGGCGAGGCCCCAGCAAAGCTCCGGGCCGATCACTATTCCCAATAGTTTCGACATGCTCAGGGTTTTACGATTTCCAGGATGTTGCCGCCGATCCGGTACTCGTGGCCGGCAGCTTTGTCGCGTACGACTTGCTGCCCCAGATAGTGCAGGATCTCGTCGCGCCGGCCCACGTCCAAACCGGTCGCCGCTTCCCATTCCTGCTTCGTCGGCACGAAGATCAGCACCAGTGCATCACCGGCTCCGAACTCGTAGTGGAAGGTCAGCTTCGCCTCTTTTTCATGGTAATAGATGACGCCGCCACGGCCCATCTCCTGGTATTCGAGCCGGGCGCCGGAGGGATTGGCCGGGACCGGATCTGCCTTCGCTCGCAGGCGCTCCACAAAGGCCGGTTCGACTTCGAGCCAGGCCGCGATCTGCTCGACTTCCACGCCGTCTTGCAGCATCCGTCCGGCGATGTCGCGCCAAAGCTGCTGGCGGACCGACTCCGCGATCGCCGAGCGCTCTTTCGAGAGGCGCTCGGCGACGACCTGGTCGGCCTTTTCTTCCAGCAGGCGCCGCTCCTCCTGGGCGGTGGCCAGTTCGGCCAAAGCGGCGTCGCGGGCCTGGTCGGCGGCGGCGAGGGAGTCGGCCATCATCTTTTGCATCATTTGAGCGTATTGCTCGAAGTTGGGTTCCATGTTAGATTTGGGATATGGGATGTGAGATGTGGGGTCAGTTGGGGGTGGATACGAGATTGACCAGTTTGTAGAAACTTTCCGGCAGGTATTCGGGGTATTGGCCGTTTTCCTCTTTCAATTCCTGGAGGAAAGTGTCGAGATTGGGGCCCTGCGGCATCTGATAGTCTACCTGGGCGCCGTGCTCGATCAGGCTCAGGCAGGCATCCCAGGCGGCAAAGCTGGCGGCGTAGAGCAGGGGAGAGGAATATTGATTCTGATCGGGGTAGGGATAAAGAGCGTTGGGGTCGGCGCCGCTCTCCAGCAACAACCTCACCCGTTCGGCGGCTTCTTCCATACCGCCGGAGCGGATGGCTCCGTATAGCACCGGGATCCCTTGCACATCCACCGCATTGGGGTCGGCGCCGTGCCGCAGCAAGAAGGCCAGTACCTCCGGTTTGCAGTTGCTGATGTTCTGCAAATGCGGCGGCTTCCGCGTGCTCCCTTCGGTCTTCACCTGGGCGCCGGCCTCGACCAGCAGTTGCATGCAGGCGATCATCCGGTCGGTGTGGCCGTGGTACGGGTAAGAAGCCTTCATGGCCGCAAAGTCGAGCAGACTGAGTGAATCTTCGTTGTCGTAGTCGTTGAGCAAGGGCACGGGTTCGCGCAGCAGCTCCCGCAGCTTTTCCACTTCTCCGTCGGCAATGGCCCGCCCGATCTTCCGCCGCTGCTCGTCCGGAAACCAGTACGATCCATCTCCCTGCCCGGCATACGGATCGTGCACGACCAACGGCCGAATAGCCATCCAGGCCCGATCCAGTACCTGCAACCAAATCGGACTCAGTAGCAACACAAAGGTCGTGATCTTCGACCAGCGATAGGGCAGCAGGTTCAATCCCACCAACACCAACAGCGCGATGATGGCCACCAGCATGAATCCTTGTTGCATGCCTTTGCCCGCTGCATCCAAGCCCTTCGTCGGCGAAA
>JAGQXA010000422.1 GCA_020436865.1 Saprospiraceae bacterium
ACTATGGCTAAACAGCCTGGAAAAATTTTGACCCTGATGTGGGGGATGCTGCTGACGACGGGGATGACCTTCGCGCAGATGTACCCCGGAGATGCCAATAACAACGGCATCGTCAATGGAGTGGATGTTTTGTATATCGGCGTTGGGTACAATGCTTCGGGAGATTCCCGGCCTGGCGCCACCACGATCTTTGAACCGCAAAACCTGCCTGATCCGCTGTGGAGCGACGATTTTCCCGACGGGGTCAATTACGCCTATGCCGATTGCGACGGAAACGGAACGATCGAACAGGCTGATGCCGACGTGGTGTGGACGAACTTCGGTCTGACGCACGGCATACCCGGCAGCGACGATCCGAGCATGCAAGGCACGCCGGGGATCGATCCGGAATTGCGTCTGCAAGGGAACCAGTTCCTGGCCTCGGGAGGAGAACAAGTATCCGTACATATCAGCCTGGGCACCAATTTGTTGCCGGCCAATTTCTACGGCGCCTCCTTCGTGATCATACTGGATAGTACCCTGATCGATCTGGGACAGAACTTCGAGTTTCAATTTCCCCAGAATCCCTGGTACGACGGCATGAACGACCCGGTACTGGAATATCTCAAGATCGATGAAGAGGCCGGGAAGATCTACGTAGCGATCTCGCGCACCGAACAGGAAGCGATCCAGGGCTTCGGACGATTGGGTAAGCTGTCGTTCGTGATCATCGAAGATGTCGTCGACGCCATCAGCATCGATACGAGCTTTCAGGTCGACAGCATCGTTTTTGTCGATCAGCAGTTGAGCACATTGCCCTTCGTTTCGGGCAATTTCGAGATCACCAGCAACCGGGAGGTGAAAACCGGTCCGCCGTTGCTGATCATGCCCAATCCGGCCGAAGGGCCCTTTGAGGTGCAGACCGAGGGCTGGCAGATCGAGAACATCACCGTATGGAATGCCATCGGGCAGGCGATGAACACGCAAATAGACCTTCACGGAGAAACCGCGACCGTTTCTCCCGATAAATGGCCTCCGGGAATTTACCTCCTGGAAGTCGAGACCAAAGGAGGTAAGGCTATCTCCCGGATCGCGATCCGGTGACCGATTACAAACTGATAAACTTGTTTCCGTGAGTAAACCCAGAACCGATTTTTTCCGACACCTACATTCTATTAACTAGTTATAATCTCGTGAACATTTTCCAAAAACTGATCAGATCTACTGAAACCGTGAGCTTTTGTACCCAAGAACCAAACTACTGTAACCATTAGAATTCCACGAACCGTTACCACCTGACCTGCATTGACCGACCGCTATTAACCATTATTATCCCATGAACAACAGTGGAAAAGGGGAACTACCCCCCTCCCTTTTCCCAATCCAGAAACAGGACCTTCCCCCAAGGTCCTGTTTTTTTTTGCCCTGTGGAGAGATCTATAGCCTTCCTGCAATCCTCTTTTAGCCAGGTCTAACGATCGTGAAAACCTTTTCCATCGAGGATCCTCTGTATGTACTTTTCGACCCTTGCCTCCCGGGTTTTGGATTGCTTGGGAGCGGAGAAGTAGAGGATGTATCCCCTTTGCCGGCCCGGTGTCAATGCTTCGAAAGCGATTTTCAAGGCGGGCATTTCTTCCAGTTTCTTCCGTAGTTCGTCGGGAATGGGCTCCGGGTTCTGCTTGAACTGTACCTTCAAGCCGGCCTTTTCTACTTCGATGGCTTCGCGGATGTAGGCCTTCAATATGGGTTCCATTTCGATGATGGCCCCGACTTCGGTGAACGGGATCAGGCGGCTGGCCTGCGAGTGTTCTCCGGGTTTCTTTAAAATGCCGTTGGGGTCCTTCAGCAGGGCGCCCTTGAAAAAGCTGAGGGCGCAGTAGTCTACAAAAGCGCTCATCAACAGGATATTGCCATCCTGGAAAGTGTAGCAGGGAACGCTCCACTTCACCTCTTCGGTCAAGCCGCAGTCGAGCAGGATCCTCCTCAATCGCGCCATTTCTTCCTGCCATTTATGCACTTTGCAATCGGGCGTACCGCCGAGTGCGCAGCGCCCGCAGCCTATTTCGAAATAGGTATCGACTTCTGGATTCATTGGATGATAGATCTATTTAGATCGGCGATGCTCATTCGCCAGTCTTCAAAGCGGCATCACAGGTAGCGGTTTGGAGACCGCAGATATGCTCAAGCGAAAATGGTTTTGGAATTTCTAAGACGGTCAATCGGTATAGGCTGTCGTCCGTCTGGAGGTTGACGACATCAAGGGGCATGTCATTTCGAATGCAAGATCTGATCGGTGTGATACAGATCGGTCACTAGTTTATTTACCAGGTCTTTCAGCTTGGCAGTATTGTTGTTGAGCCACTCCCTGACTGCCTCATCCTCGATCGACAGTTCAATGGTGATGACCTCCTCCTTCTTACCTTTGGCAATCCCTTTTGATGAAAGCATATCCTTCAGATTTGAATATTTGCCTTCCCATTCCACTTCCTCGAAATCAGGATCGTAGACCACATCCGAATCTCTGTACAGCATGTTTTTCTCCGACACCAGGTAACCATTCTCTACCAGCAACAGGGCATCGCGAAAGCTCAATCGCTTTTCCTCGAGATCCGACAATACAATATCCTCGACCGATACTCCCTGCCTGATCAGGTCAAGCACCTCAGCTGTTTTCATCGTCTTCTTCATCTGAATGTCCCTTTAATGAATTACCAATATACTCTTTGATCTCATCCTTTCGAGCTTGCCGAGCAGAAATAATGCGGATCGTAGTGTCTCTGATGGTAAACACTACTGCGATAATAAAAAGTTTCAGGGTTTTTCCAATCGCGATCCATCTCTCTTCTTCCCGCACCGTTCTTCCCTTATCGACTATTGCTTTATCATCGCCAAACACTTCTTTAGCCTGGTCAAAATCTATTCCGTGCTTCCTTTTGTTTGATGCCGACTTGTTGAGGTCCCAACTGTATTTCATGTGGGTTTATTTGTAATCCAGGCTGATAGCCTCAAGAAAATTCAACTTTTGTCTGCTGATTATCCAGATATCGTCGATCTCCGGATCGACGATGCTCATTCGCCAGTCTTCAAAGCGGCATCACAGGTAGCGGTTTGGAGACCCACGAAATAAGAGTTTACTCCACAAACAACACCGAGTGCACCATCGGCAGATAGTTGTTGATCACCTGCCAGCGCTCGCCGCGGTCGGCGGAGAAAAAGAGGTTGCCGGTGGTGGTGCCGAAGGCGAGGCCATCGCCCGAGCAGGCCAGCGCGTGGCGATAGACGATGTCGAAACTGTGCCCCTGAGGTAAGCCGTGGCGGAGCGTCTTCCAGCTCTTTCCGCCGTCGTCAGTGCGGCAAACGCACAGGGATCGGTCGATGGCCAGCCGGTGCATATCGCTCACGGCCGGGGCTACCCAGGCCTGATCGGGATCGTCGTCGGCTACGGCGATGGCGAAGCCGAAGGAGGCAGGACCGTCCTTTTCGGAAATGTCCGTCCACAACCTCCCGCCGTCGACCGAGCGGAAGATCCCGCAGTGGTTTTGCTGCCACATGACGTCGGGATTGGCCGGCGAGGCTACCAACAAGTGCGGGTCGTGGCCCACTTCCGCTTCCGGATCGGGCAGGAAATCGGCCCGCAGGCCCTTGTTGCGCACCGCCCAGGTCTTGCCGGCATCGACGCTTTCGAACACGCCGGCGCAGCTCACGCCGACGTAGACGTGGTTCTCGTCGCGGGGGTCGACCACCACCGAGTGGATCCCGGCATGGTCACGCCCGCCGCCGAACCAGTTGTTTTCGCGGGAGGGGTGATTCCAAAGCGATTCGACCAGCTGGAATTCCCGGCCGCCGTCGTCGCTGCGAAATAATCCGCCGGGCTCCGTGCCGACCCACAGGCGATCGGGATGCCGGCGGCCGCCCTGCTGCATCGCCCACAAATAACGGGTATGGGCCGGCTCGCCGGGCTTGATCTCGGCGCCTTCGGGATAAGCCGGGGCGGTCACCTCTTCCCAGTTAGCGCCGCGGTCGGCCGAGCGGTGCAACTTCACGCCCCAATGGCCGTGATCGAGGCAGGCCCACCAAACGCCGTTGCGCTCGTCGGCATAGGCGATGGATACAGGCACGCCTGGAAAATGTACGTCTTGCATGGCCCATTGGCCGTTTTGGTGGCGGTACACCACGAGTCCCTTGCGGGTACCGAGCAGTAGGGTGGATTTCATGGCTGGATGTTAGTTGTTGGATATTGGATGTTGGATCGGACTAGCCGCCGGAGAGGGCCTGCATGATGTAGATCTCGCTGTCGGGCCGGAAGGGGTCGGTCAGCGCGTCGCGGTCGGCGATCAGCTCGCCGTCGATGAAGATGTTGACGTGTCGCCGCAGACGCCCCTGTTCATCGAGCACATAGGCCCGCAGACCGGGATGTTTTTTCTCGAGTTGCGCCAGTAGATCGGAAAGACTCTCGGCCTTCAGATCGATCTCCCGCAGGTCGGGAAAGAAGCGCTTTAGCGCATAAGTGAAGTTGACAGAAGGCATAGTTGGGTGATTTGCTGCATAAGATAGGGGTTTTCCGGGAAAATTGGTCCTTCAATCCTTCGGCCATCCCTGCCAACTGTACCCGCCAACTGTACCCGCCAACTGTACCTGCCAACTGTACCTGCCAACTACTACCCCCTGGCCAGCAATCCCACCAACGCCGCAAATTCCAACCGCCGCGCCTCCTCCAGCGGCGTATTCCCCCAGCGGTCCTGCTTCGTGCGGTCGACCTGACGGGAGAGCAGATAGGCAACGACCTCGGGACGGTTCTCCGCCACGGCCAGGTGGAGGGCGGTGCGGCCATCGTAATCGGACAGGTTCAGGTCGGCGCCGGCCGCTTCCAGGCGCTTGATCTCGTCGAGGTCGCCGCAACTCGCGGCGTAAAGGAGGTGAATGTGGCGGTGGAACTCGCCTTCGTATTTGCGCCGGCGCGGGTTGATCTTGGCCGTTTCGCGGGTCAGCGAGTCGAACAGGTGGAAGTTGTAGCGCTCGATCAGGCGTTCGCAGAATTCGACCCCGCGCACGCTGTTGCCGATCTTGTCGAGGCGCGGCGACCAGATACTGATCCCCATCACGTTGGGCACCACCAGGAACAACGCGCCCGATACCCCGCTTTTTGCCGGTAGGCCGATCCGGAAGGCGAACTCGCCCGAGAAATCGTACATACCGCAGGTGAGCATGAGCGACATGCAGTGCTGCACGGTTTCGTCGTCGAAGATCTCCTCGTCGGTCAGCGGATTGATCCCGGCGTTGGCCAGGGTGGCGGCGGCCAGCGCCAGGTGGTGGGTGCACGACTCGATCGAGCAGCACTGAAAATAGAACTCGAGCGCTTCGATCAGATCGGTGTCGGGCGGGAAGGCCTTCTTTTCGCGCATGAAATAGGCGAGGGCGAAATTGCGGTCGGCCGTCTGCCGCTCGGAGAGATACACGGCATTGTTGAAGGCCGGCGCGTGGCCGGCACAGAGGCGCCGCCAGGTGTCGAACACATAATCGAAGCGGTCGGCCGGACTGAGCTCGCGTTTTAGCAGCGACAGGCACATGATCGCGCCGGCGTTGATCAGCGGGTTGTGCGGCAGGCCGTCGTTGTTGAGCGAAAGTTCGTTGAAGGTGCGGCCGCTGGGCTCGCGCCCCACATGCGAGTGCACCTTTTCTTCGCCGAGCTCGTCCATCGCCAGGCAGTAGTTGACGGGTTTGCAGGTCGACTGCAGGCAGAAGTTGGTCGAAGCGTCGCCCAGCGAAAAGCGTTGCCCGTCGATGGTGCAGACCGACACGGCGAACTGGTCGGGATCCACCCGGGCCAATTGCGGGATGTAGTCGGCCACCTTTCCCTTTTCGTTCTTCTTCGTTTCCTCGAAGATCTCTTCCAGACTTTGGCGGAAAGCGGCGAATTCCGGGATGACCAACTCCTTGAGCAGCGCGCGTTGCACGATGTGATGCCGCTGCAGCAGCTCTTCCCATTGGGCGGCGTCGATCCGCGTTTCCCCGCTTTCCTGCATCAGGCGGCCGATCCGCTGGTCGTCGGGCAGTATGCCTTCGGCGGCAAGAGCCAGTTGCAGTTCTTCCAGGGAGAAGAAACCCCGGCCGTGCCGGTCGATCAGGCGAAAAAGCGCCTGCGGGTCGGAAAGAGGCGATTCAGCGGAGGAAGGGAATGAAGGTTGCATATTCCGGGAGATGAATGTGGCAGAGTAGGCCTTCCGTGAAGATAGGAATTTGTAGATTTATCCACCAAGCAATAT
>JAGQXA010000423.1 GCA_020436865.1 Saprospiraceae bacterium
AAGACGTCTTCGAAGCTTTTTTCCAGACGGGGGTCGCTTTCGAACAGTTCCGCCAGCGCCATGGTCTGCCCGAATACGTCGACATGGCTGATCGATGCCGGATAGAGCTGATGCCGGCGACCCGGACCGGTGCGCCAGTCATATCCGAACTTTAGGCTGAACGAATTGATATTGTAGAATCCGGTACGGCGTTGGTAGTTGTCGGCCAGGCTGAATTGGGTGCGGGGCACGAAGGAACCTGTATAGGTCCGCAAGCGGAATGGGGCCAGTACTTTCGGCAATGCGATCGAGGCTTGGGCGCTGAGGTCGACGGTGTTGATCAGCTCGCCGGGGTTGTTGAGTTGCGTTTCGACGCCGCCCGACAAGCTCAGGTCGAAACGTTCGGCTCCGCGGAATGCATTCTTGTGCGCATAGGTCAATGAAGCGCCAAGGCCGAGATAGCTGCCCGAACGGGTGTGGCTTTGAAATTCGGCGAGCACGTCCTGCATGAAGCCGGGCGTGAGCAGAAAACGCCGGTCCAGCCAGGCGTCTTCGCCGTCCTGCCCGGTTTGCACCTGCAGATTGATAAAGCGATAGATGCCCAGGTCCTGCAAGCGACTCAGCAGGGCCTCTTGTCGCTGCCGGGAGTATCGCAACTGCGCTTCCTCGCGGAAGACCCTGTTCAACAGCCCGGGCCGTACGATCTGGCGCGACTGCAGGAAATAGCGCGGACCGAAGGCAACCGTGTCCAGGCTCTCCGCATCGGCCGGCCGGTCGAGGCGGTGGTCGGCATAGATCCAGTCGTTGCGGTGGTAGTAGGTTTGCAGGATCGTGCTGTCATCCCCGACGTTCAGGCGCCAGTAGAGGTCGGCTTCATTGCTACCCAGGGCCGTGTCGACGAAGAAGTAGAAGTGATTTTTCCGCACCTTGAAGTAGCCCAGGTCGTTGGCGAGATCGGCCAGGCGCTGCCGCTCGGCGGCGAGGTCGCTTTGGCTATAGGCTTGGCCAGGCTGCAGGAAGCTGTTCTCCTGGCTTACCTCCAGACGCTGCGCCAATGGCAGGCTGTCTTCCGGCCCCTCGATCTTCCGCAATCGATACGGCTGACCGGTGCCGATCTCGTAGCGCACCCAAACCTTCCGCCCGCGCGAGAGGGTGTCGTAGGCGACCTCCGCGTGGAAGAATCCTTCGTCGTACAGTCGTTTGAGAAGGGCCAGGCGACTGCGCTCGATCCTGTCGGCCTGATAGAGCACCGGCGGGCGAGCTACTTTGGTCTGTAGCCAATGCCGGAATCCCTTCTCCTTTTGGGGCTTTCGGGTCAGGCGATTGTAGAGGCTTACCCGCCATTTCTGTCGTTTGGGCAAGGGTTCCGGCCGTGGAATGACCGACAGCTCGCTTTCCAGTCGGCGGGCGGCCTTGCCTTCCAGGGGCGTGTTCAGCTCGAGCTGGGTCTCGTAGTGCAACAGCTCGCCGTCCTTCAGTTGGCGGGTCATCGAGCAGCCGCCGGCGAGCACGGCTGTAGCCAAGAGCGGCAGGAGTCGGCGAAGCAGCTCATTCATAACGCTTGCCGTTAAAGGATTTTTTGAAAAGGATGCTGGCGCCGGTGCGGTAGGTGTTGGCCTCGTCGAGCACATTGTAGTTACTCCGATGGAAGACCCGCAAGAGGTAGTTACCGGCCGGATTGAGCTTGTACTCCAGTACGAAGTCGCCGGCAATGGTCGAGAAATTGCCCTCGGTCAGAGTGGCGTTGCGTTCGTTGTTGAGGTTGATGTCGGTGCCGACCCGCAGGGTCAATCGCTCGTCGAACAGCTGCTTGGAGAGTCCGACCTGCATTTCGGTGATGGCGCTGGCCGTGCCGTAGTCGGCGAGATACGAATCGACGTCGATCGAAAGCTCGACTCCTTTGATGTAGCGTTCGGCCAGGCGGTTCAACTGATTGCTCAGCATGCGGCTGACGCTGGAGAGGGCCGCCGCTTCGCCCGCTGTGGTCAAGAGCGTGTTGTTCT
The DNA here is from genome assembly GCA_020436865.1 of Saprospiraceae bacterium. GTDB lineage: Bacteria > Bacteroidota > Bacteroidia > Chitinophagales > Saprospiraceae > JAGQXA01. The sequence continues at coordinate 1,983 of JAGQXA010000423.1, forward strand.
CGGCGCTCAGAAAGCTGTTGAAGAACA
>JAGQXA010000424.1 GCA_020436865.1 Saprospiraceae bacterium
GGGTTGGAAACGCTGCGCATCAAAGAGACCGACCGCATTGCTGCGCTGCAGGCCGAACTGGCCAAAGTGGGAGTGGCGCTTCGCGCCGAAGACCCGGGCCAAGGATCGTTCGTCCTCCAGGGGCGGGCGAAGGTACAAGGCCGCCCGGTCTTTTCCACCTATCACGACCATCGCATGGCCATGGCCTTCGCACCCCTGAGCGTCTTGGGAGATATCCTTGTGGAAGATCCGGAGGTGGTCGGGAAGTCCTATCCTACCTTTTGGGAAGATTTGCGAACGCTGGGTTTTTCGATCGATTGACCCAGCACTTTCAGTAGGGCTTTGGCTTTCAGCAGGCATTCTTCGTACTCCCGCTCCGGTACGGAATCGTACACGATCGCTCCGCCCACCTGAAAGGAGAGGTAGCGTTGCCCTGCATGGTACAGAAGACTGCGGATCACTACGTTGAAATCGAAATTGCCGTCGGGCCGCAGGTAGCCCACCGCACCGGAATAAAGTCCGCGACGGGCCCTCTCGTACTGTTCGATCAACTGCATGGCCATGACCTTCGGCGCTCCGGTCATCGAGCCCATGGGGAAGGCTAGTCGCAGGGCATCGAGGGGGTGGACTTCCGGTCGCAGGCGCCCTTTTACCGTCGAGATCATCTGGTATACCTGATTGAAGGGATAGATCCCGAACAGTTCCCCGACCTCCACAGAACCTGGCCGGCAGGAACGGGCCAGATCGTTGCGCACCAGATCGACGATCATGACGTTTTCGGCGCGGTCCTTTTCCGATCGATACAGTTCCTGCCGCAAGGCCTCGTCTTCGGCCGCCGTAGCGCCGCGACCGATGGTACCCTTGATCGGCTGGCTGATGAGCGTGTCGCCCTCTTTCTTCAGGAAGCGCTCCGGGCTGGCGCAGAGCAGATGGCGATCGTGCAACTTGAGGAAGGCAGCAAAGGGCGCCTGTGCAAGCTGGTTGAGTTGCTGGAAAACATCGCCGGGATCGAGGAAGCAGTCTTCGGCGTAGAATTCCTGACAGAGATTCATTTCGTAGAGATCTCCTTCGACGATGTGGCGGCGGATCGCCTCGACCGTCTGCAGGTATTCCTGGCGGGGCGTCCGCGCCCGTAGCGACGGCAAGGCCGGCACTCCGGACGCCGGTCTCTGGCGGCTCTTCCGGATGAGCTGCCAGACCGCGCGGGGCGATTCACGCCGACTGTGGATGACGACCCGGTCGGTGAAAACTTCCAGCACATAAACCGGCACGAAGAAGTGCAGGACGGGAAATCCGAGTCGGTCCGGGTGCGCCGACTGCAGCGCCTCCACCTCGTTTTTCAGGTCGTAGCTCAGGTAGCCGAACTGCCAGGTCGGATGTGTTTCGCAGAACTGTTTCCAGCGATCGAAGGCATTGCCGGTGGCCGGCAGGCTGATGGTCTCGCAGGCGTCGGCCCCGATCAGACATTCGTAGGAACGGTGTAGGTCGGCTGAATATTCGTTGGAGTCGAGATAGCAGGTCTGGGAAAAGGATTGCGCCCATTCGAATGCAGTTCGCTTGAAATCCGGAAGCGAAGCCAGTGGGAACGTGGCTGTGCGATAATGATGGGTGACCAGGCTTTTTACCATGTTTTTTCGGTAAGGTGCAAATATAGGGATCGGTTCGGTATTGCGACGAACGAAAATGACCGGCCGGTCACACCGGTCGGTCATCTTAAGAAGCGTTTAACCAAAAAGGAGGCAGCGCTGTCAGCCGTCGAAGCTCAATATCTTGATCTCGACGCGCTGGTTGCGGGTACGGCCGTCCTGGGTCTTGTTGGTGGCGATGGGGTAGCGTTTACCGTAGCCCTTGAACTGCAGGCGGTCGCGCGGAATGCCCTTGTGAAACAGGTAGTCGGCTACGGCCTTGGCCCGTGCGGTGGAGAGGCGATCGCAGTAGTCGTGCGGCGGGTTGCCGTTGGTATGTCCGCCGATCTCTACGACCACATCGTCGTTGGTAGCCAGAAACTCGTAGATCTCGTCGAGCACTTCGAAGGAAGTTTCCTTGATCTTCGAGCTATCGGCTTCGAAATAGAGCTTGTCGATGCGGATCGTTTGTCCTTTGACCAATTTACCCCGGTCTTCGAGTTCCTTGATGATCCGCTCCTTCTTGTCGGTCGATTCGTTCGTGGATGGTCCGTCGACCACCGGCCGGTTGTCGGAGCTACCGGCATTGCTAGGCGGGGTCTTGGCTGGCTCCGGATCCTTTTTCGGCTCTTCGACGGCCAGCAAGGTCGGTTCGATCACCTCGTCGTTGCAGGGCACCGGCACGATGGCCGAGGCGTTGTCGATCAGCACATTGCCGTTGTACGGAAAAAGGGTCGGCGTGTTGTAGAAAGCTTCGAGTACGATGTAGGTGTGTTGCTCGGTCGGTTCGAAGCGGAAATCGTACTGCAACCACCGCGTGTTGATGATCTGCGAGGTTTCTGCCAGCAATTCCTTTTGGTTGCAGTAGCCCGAACCGCCCCAGATGCGAAGGCGTGCCGGGGTGGTGTAGTTCGTTTCTTCCATCGTCGTGCGACTCGGGCTGACATAGAGTTCCGAGCGGCACAGATGCAGGCTGAACTCATAGCACTTGCCCGGTTCGAGCGGAGTGCTCAGGCGTTGGGAAACGCGTTCCCAGGTGTCGTTATCGCGCACCACCATGCCCAGATAGGTGCCTCCGTCGTAGGCTTCCCGGGTCACTTTGAAGAAGGCAAATCCGACATTGTCGTTCGGCTGTACATCGGGGGGCGACTCGGCGGGAAAGCCGCAATCTTGCCACCCGCGTGGGGCCTTACCCTGTCTGGGTACGTCTTCGAAAGAGGGATTGACCAGGAAAATGGGGTCGTCCTGACCGAAGGCAAAGGATACGGCCAGTGCGGATATCAGAACGGCTAAGGGTATGCGTCGCATTCCACAGATGATTGATTTCAAGAATAGGGTACCCAGATCTTCGAGCGGTCTGCTGAACCGACCCACTCGATAATAACAATTTTCCCACTAAAAGGCTGTATGCTCTAAGGCTTTAAGAATACCTTAACGCGACCCCGATGCGGTTAAACCAGTTCGGTTAACCATGGGAAATTAAGCTTTATCGGGTAGTTCCCGGGGTACTATATTGCTAAACGCAAGCTCCCCAAATAGTATTGCTGGAAATAGTTAGGAGAGTGAGTGTGAGTATGGAGTCTCGAGTAGCTTGCGCTCTAAACTCACACTCACTCTCCAGGCTATTGAAACGCGTTCAAGCCCGTCACGTCCATGCCGGTGATGAGCAGGTGGATGTCGTGGGTGCCTTCGTACGTCAGCACTGTTTCCAGGTTCATCAGGTGGCGCATGATCGGGTATTCGTTGGTGATGCCCATCCCGCCGTGGATCTGCCGGGCTTCGCGGGCGATCTCGAGGGCCATGTGTACGTTGTTGCGTTTGGCCATGGAGATCTGGCCGGGCGTGGCCTTGCCTTCATTGGCTAGGGTGCCGAGTCGCCAGGTCAGCAGTTGGGCCTTGGTGATCTCGGTGATCATTTCGGCCAGTTTCTTTTGCGTCAGCTGGAACTGGCCGATGGGTTTGCCGAACTGGGTGCGTTCCAGCGAGTAGCGCAGGGCGGAATCGTAGCAATCCATGGCCGCGCCGATCGCGCCCCAGGCGATTCCATAGCGCGCTTTCGAGAGGCACGAGAGCGGTCCTTTCATACCTACGACATTGGGTAGAACCTGGCTTTTGGGAACGCGTACGTCTTCGAACACCAGCTCGCCGGTGATCGAGGCCCGCAACGACCATTTGCCGTGGATGGTGGGGGCGGAATAGCCGGGCATGTCCTTTTCGACGATGAGGCCGATCACTTTTCCGTCTTCACGCTTGGCCCAAACCA
>JAGQXA010000425.1 GCA_020436865.1 Saprospiraceae bacterium
ACCCTGAATTCCTCGCCGCTGATGTGGATGGCATTGGTCAGTTCGGTGCGAAGGTCCGACAGGGTGCTGCCTTCGTCGTAGATGCGGAGCACGCGGAAGGAGGGCGTTTGCTTGCGCTGCTTGTCCTTCAGGAGCACTTCTACCCGCAGCGGGATCGGGTTCTGGTGAGAGAGATAGAACAGGTGCAGGCCTTCCTCGCCTCGCAGGAGATCGTACAGACCGTGGTACTCGGCCTCGATCCAGTTTTCCTTCGCCGCTCTTTGAAAGGGGATCTCCAGAGCGGTCAGCATACTTCCATAGCGGTCGAGCAAGTAATTGATCTGATCCTTGCCGAGGCCGGAAATGCAGGAAGACAGCTGTATGCGCACCTGATCGCTGCGATTGCGGAAAAATCCGCGGGCCTGCAGCCGAAGGAAGACGACGGTCAGGTAAGAGTGGAGGAATTCCGTTTTCATGCTGTCGAAGGTCAGTTGGGCGAACTGGTAGTTTTCCGCGATCTCCAGCAGGGCCTCCTGTTGAAAGAGCCGGTCGCGGTACGAGGCCTTTTCGGCGCGGCGCACTTTCGGCGAGCGGGGAATGAGGGCGCTGTTCTTCAGGCGAAAAGGGATGGCCGGGCCTTCCCGGAAGTAGGGGTCGCGAAAACCCAACAGCAGAGTATTGAGGTCTTCCTTCACCTGCGCGACCCGGTTCTTGAAGTCGTAGTATTGCCAGTTGAGTTGGGCGCCTCCCTGTTCGCCGGACACTACCAGCTGGCGCCCCGTTGCCTGCGAGGATTCTTCCTGCTGCAGGATTTGCTTTTCGATCGATTCGACCGCCCGCATCAGTCTGCGAAAGAAGCGGTTGGCGTCTTTTTCGTCCGGCAGCTCGGGCAACCATTCGTCGTCGAGCGGCTCGGCAAATTCCAGGGGCGTGATGCGCGGATACAGGTGCTCGGACCTGTACTCGATGTCGAGCAGGATCGGGTTTTCGGAATAGGTAGAGATCAACTGTTCGGCCGAGAGGGCTGTGAGGTCCCGTTCGATCTGCCGGCGCAGGGCCCGGCCGCCCATCCGGGCGTCGAAGCCGCGACGGGCGACCCATTCCAGGGCTTCCTGGGAGATGTTCAAAAGGGTGGTGCGCCGCACGAACCCATCGCGTTGCAGGAGTTCCCGGATCTGCAAATGGGCGATGTTGAGGATGTGTTCGAATTTGAGCGCATGGAAGATAACGACCTGATCGATGCGATTGATGAATTCCGGGCGGAAGTGATTTTCGATGGCTTTTCGGTAGATCTGGGCTTCCTCCCGCCGGGCGGTCTGGAAGCCGAGTTGACTGGCTACTTCCCGGGCGCCCAGATTAGAGGTCATGATGATGATGGTATTGGTAAAGTCGACCGTCCGCCCGCGGCTATCGCTCAGACGTCCGTCGTCGAGTACCTGCAACAGCAGGTCGAGCACCTTGGGGTGGGCCTTTTCCACTTCGTCGAGCAGGACCACGCCGAAAGGCTGATAGCGCACTTTGCCGCTCAATTGGCCTTCCGGGTTGTAGTAGTCGCCGATGAGCCGCTGTACGGCCGTTTCGTCGATGTACTCGTTCATGTCGAAGCGCATCAGTTGCCGTTCGTTTCCCGTGAGGTAGCGGCAAAGCACTTTGGCGGCCTGGGTCTTACCGACGCCGGTCGGTCCGATCAGCAAGAAGGAGGCCAAGGGACGGTCGGGATTGTTGAGCTTCGCCTTCACGGCGTTGATCGCATCGGCCAGAGCCCTGACCGCTTCCGGCTGTCCGACGAGTTCGCGGCCGATCACCTTCTCCACTTCCGCCTCCTCCAGGCGCATGGATTCGTCGAAAATGCGTTCGCGGAGCCCGCTGAGGTCTTGAAACTCCTGTCGCACCTCCGGAGCGTCGACCGTGAAGCCCCGGTACTTGGTGGCCAACTGCCGCATCAGTTTCATGACGCTACCGGGCAAGGCCTTGTGCGGGAGATAATTGCGCTGGAGATTGAATAATTGCCTCACGGCCTGGATCGTGATCTGGCATTGGTTTTCCAATTCCAGCCGGCGTCTTTGGCGTAAGGCGATCCGGAGAGCCTCCTCCGGCTGACTCGCCGGCAGTCTCACCACCTGAAAGAGGTCGGAAAAACTGCGATCGCGTTCCTGGACGATCTTCCACTGTTCCGGCGTCGCGATGAGGATGAGTTGCAGTAAGCGCTTTTCCAGATAAGGTTTCAGGACATTCGCCAGGGTCAGATCGTTCTGGGCCGAGCGGCCGATCTCCAGCAGGGCGATCGGGTTGTCAACCAGCAGTTTATCGGTAGGTTCCCCGGCTTTTCCGGTCGGCTGGCGCACGTGGCGCAGGATGGCCTCGAAGCGTTTCTCCCACAGTCCGACAATGCTCATGCCGGCGATCACGCGGGTGGGATCGAGATGCCAAAGCCGCTGCCGGCGGGCCTGCATGGGCGACTCCGTCTCGGAAAGATACCGCCGGATCACCTCGTGCAGCAAGGTGTGCTTGCCGGCCCCTTCGGCGCCGATCAGGACGAGGGGCGTGTTTTCCGCCTGATAGATGATCTGTTGCAGCCGGGTTGCCAACTCATCGCGGTAAAA
>JAGQXA010000426.1 GCA_020436865.1 Saprospiraceae bacterium
CAACTGCGGCCGTTTATAGAACAGGTTCCACTGTTGGGAAAGCGGACCGAAGGGTTCGAGCCGTTGTATGTCGGCGTTCGCCGTGGCAGACTGGCCCGCAGGATCCAGGTCTTCCGTCAGGAACTCTACCTCCATATCTGCTATCGCCTGGGAGGCGCCGCCTGCACCGGCCATGAGCGCCGGTGGCTGGGAGGCCGACAGGGGCGTCGTCGCGGAAGCGCGTTCGTGCCCGGTCGCCGGCGGAACCGGCGGTGGCGATGCCGATTGAGCGGCCCTGGCTTCGCCATTCAGCGATACAGACTGCCGGCCGGGCGCCGGAACGGCGGTCGACAGGCTCAGATCGTGCACCGGCCGGGCGCCAGGAGAGGCGACCGACAGCAGGTCGGCTTCGGCGGACGCTTCTTCGGAGTCAGCATGAGCGGGTGTCAGCGCCGGACCTCCTCCGGCTTCGAGCGCCGGCGAACGGACGCCGGTCAGGAAGGCGTCGGCATTTTTGCCCTGCAACAACCAGATGCCGCCTCCGATCAACAGCGAAAATCCGAGCAGCAGCAACAGACCGGTCAGGCGAAAATCGCCGGCGGCTTTTCGTTGCGCGCGGCCTTGCTCGATGCCGGCGAACAGGTGCATAGGAGGCTCCGTGGAATAGTCGTGCAACTTTTCCCGAAAGACGTGATCCATGAAGTCGGAGTTCCTCATAATACGATCATTTGCAGCTTCAGGATGCGGTCCTTCAGCATTTTGCGCGCCTTGACGAGTTGGGAGCGGGAAGTACTTTCTCCGATCCCGAGCATCTCGGCGATCTCTTTATGACTATAGCCCTCGACGGCGTACAGGTTGAAGACCACCCGGTAGCCGTCGGGGAGTTGTTCGATGAGGTCGAGCAGTTCTTCCTCCTGCAGCAGGGAGATCGCCTCCGGTTCGATGGGCCGGTCGTCGTAATCTTCCAGTCCGATGCGCTCTTTCTGGAAACTGCTCTTTTGATAGTTCTTCAAGGCGGTATTGATCACGATCCGCCGGATCCAGCCCTCGAAGGAACCCTTGAACTGAAACTTGGCCACGTTGTCGTACACCTTGATGAACGCCTCCTGCAATATGTCCTCCGCTTCCATGTGATGCCGCGCATACCGTTGGCATACCGCGAGCATTTTTCCGGCATAGAGCCGAAAAACCTCTATCTGGCACTGCCGGTCTTCGTCGATGCACCCTTGAATAAGGTCTCGTTCCGTCAACGGAATGGGATTTAGCGGATTATAATAATGATACCTTTCAGACAGCGGTCCGCTGCCTGCTCCAATAAAATTACTACATTTTGGTCAGGAATGCGTTACGGAACGGGAGAATGACCCAATTTTTGACCGTTATCCGCCAGGAAGCTCCCTCAGGGCCGACCAAAACCTCCGTTCCGTCAATTGGTCAGTCGCCCGGCGCCGAATTCCCGGAAGTTGGTGGAGATGGTAAAGTGGTTGAGCCCGCCGGCCAGGTGTTGCTTCCCCCAACCATAGTCGATGCGGAAGCGATTGATCTTGATCCCGAAACCGAAGGAAAAACCGGTGATGCTCCGGTAGTTCTCCACCGATAGCTCCTGCCGCAGGAGGTGGCTGTATCCGGCCCGGAGCCGAAAGTTCTCGCGGCGTCCGAAGAGGAATTCGCCGTTGAACACGAAGTGGCGGAAGAGATTGTCGAAGAACTGGTTGCCCCCGTCGGTCGTCACCTCTCCGAAGAGCACGTCTTCCACCGAATTGGGATCGTCGTAGAGCACATTCCACCGCTGCAGGTCGCGGTAAATAATGGAGAAACGGAAAGGCAGATAACGGAGTCGTTTCGAAATACCGAACTGGATCTCAAAGGGGATGTCTTCCCGGTTACCCGGCCGGTAGGTGGTCAGCTGACCGCCAATGTGTTTGAAGAGCAGGGTAGCCGTAAACTGCCGGGCCGTATCGTGGAATACGCCCGCGAGGTCGGCGGCCAGGCCGTAGGAATCGTAGCCCTCGAACTGCGAACTGATCAGTTTCAGGTTTGCGCCAACGGAGAGGCGTTCGTAGAGTTCATGGCCTGCGCCCAGCGTCAGGGCATACTCGGCGGCCTTGAATTCGCCCTCTTTTTCTCCGACGACGTTCGTTGCATCGAAGGTGCCGTAGGTAATGTACTGCAAGCCGGCATGCAGGGTGGTATTCCAGGCCGGCACGTATTGGCCGAAGGCCACATATCCGTGCTGAATGTCGGCCAGGTGGAAATTGTGGTTAAAGGATATCTGGTGATGCATGGAGGGATTGAGCAGTCCCGGATTGGCGAAGGCGAGATTGATGTCGTCGTCGCGCACGGTGATCAGGTTGCCGCCCAGGGCCGTCACCCTCGCCGAGGGCGAGAGGTTGAGGAACTGGTATACTTCCCGTCCGCCGGTCGACTGTGCGAAGGAAGTCTGAAGGAACGCGAACAAGAGGAACAAGGGTAGCCATCGTTTCATAAAAAAGAGTTGACAAAGTCCGATAATGCCCGGGGGGCGTTGCGTTGCTTTTCACCGCTGAGGGTGCAGAGTTTTTTGCAGAGACCGATCCAACAAGGGAGGCCTTCCTTATTCCGAGTCGCCGGGGAAGGGCGCCGGAGTGATGTCACCCTCCTCGCGCGTCCAGATCGTGCGGCAAACGCCCATCCGGCATTCCATTTTCCTTTCCAGTTCGCCGCTCTCGTCGTAGAGTTCGAGCAGGCCGTCTTCGTTATCGCCCTCGCGGAAGTTGCCTTTGGCCTTGAGCTTGCCGTTTTCGTAATACTCGACGAACGGCCCGTTTTCCTGGTTGTCGACGAACTGCACTTCTTCCATAGTCTGGCCGTTTTCATAGTGGCGTTTCCACACGCCCTGCATCGAATTGTCGACGTATTCGCCCTCGACGTCTGCCTGTCCATTCTCATAGAAGGTGCGATAGGGCCCATGAAACTGCCCGTCGACGTACTGCTCCACGATCTGCACCTGGCCATTTTCATAGAACAGACGACGTTCGCCCTCGAGGGTGTCGTTGTGGAAATTGGCCTGCTCCTGGAGCTTGCCGCTGGGATAGAATTTCCGGTACAGTCCCTCGCGGGCATAGTCGGCCTTGCGCCGCGTGAACTGCTCGACCAGATTCCCATCTTCGTCTTTGTTCTTTACCGTTTCCAGATCGCTGCAGCCGG
>JAGQXA010000054.1 GCA_020436865.1 Saprospiraceae bacterium
CTCGATCGCGACGGATTCGTGCTCGGCGAAGGGGGCGCCTGCCTCATTCTGGAGGAACTGGAACATGCGCGCAAGCGCGGGGCCGAAATTTTCGGCGAGGTCGTCGGCGGCGCCGCCACGGCCGACGCCTATCACATTACGGCGCCGCATCCGGAAGGCCTGGGCGCGCGCAACGTCATGCGCCTGGCCCTGCAAGAAGCCAATCTGAACCCCGAAGACATACACTATATCAACGTGCACGGCACCTCCACTCCGCTCGGCGACGTGGCCGAAGTACGGGCCATCCAAAAAGTCTTTGGCGACAAAGCCTATGGCCTGAACATCAGCTCGACCAAGTCGATGACCGGACACTTATTGGGAGCGGCCGGCGCTGTGGAGGCCTTGGCCGGCGTGCTGGCCATTCGCCACCAGTTCATACCTCCGACGATCAATCACTTCACCGACGATCCGGAACTCGATCCGAAGCTCAACTTCACCTTCAACCAGGCCCAGGAACGCCCGGTTACGGCTATTCTGAGCAATACCTTCGGTTTCGGGGGCCATAACTCGTCTGTGATCATAAAGAAATTTGAAGGATAAGACCTGCGGTTCTACGAGGCCGGTTGCGAGTTAGGAGTCGTGACAGACTGTTAACCCGTTATTAGTCGCCTCTCCGGCGTTCCGCCTGTACTTACCTTCCTTTGTTTGGCCGCTGTCGCGGAACGGTCATCGCCCTTTCCGACAACGGCAACCGTAACCAGCTTTGTTACTTTGCGGTCCGCTGCACAGCAGGGGTCGATCCCGTGCTACGGACCCATCTAAAAAACGGAGGTACGCTTTGAGAGTCATCGCCAAGTTCTACAACTTTTTCTTGTCGCCCGACAAGGAGCTCGCCCGTAAGCTTAGATCGCTGCTGGGATTTGTTCCCTACAACCTCAGGATCTTCAAACTGGCCTTTTCCCACAAGTCGAGTCCGTCCGACAAGGCCTACGCCATGCAAAACAATGAGCGCCTGGAATACCTCGGCGACGCCGTGCTGGGCACCATCGTCGCCGAATATCTCTTCCGCAAGTATCCCAACGCCAACGAAGGCTTCCTGACCAAGATGCGCTCCAAGATCGTCAAGCGCAAGTCGCTCAACAAGATCGGCGAGAAAATGGGGCTCGACCTGCTCCTTTCCGAATATAACCAGACCCGCCTGAGTCGCTCGATGCTGGGCAACGCCGTCGAAGCCCTCGTAGGCGCCGTCTATCTGGAAAGGGGGTACCAACGCACGCGCCGGTACGTCATCCGCAAGATCCTGCGCAACTACGTCGATGTGCATGAACTGGAAACCTACGACGACAACTACAAGAGCCAACTGCTGGAGTGGTGCCAGAAGAACGGGCAAACCGTGAGCTATAAACTCGTGGCACGTTACAAGTTCGAAAAGCGCGACCGCTTCAAGGTGGCGGTCTTGGTCGATGGCAAACGAATGGCCATCGCCGACGATTTCAACAAGAAAAGCGCCGAACAAACCGCTTCCGAAAAGGCCATGCAAGCGCTCGGCATCCTGACCGAAGAAGTCGAAGAAGAAGATTGACCGCGCGCAAGGATGTCAGCACGCGGACTTGACGAAACCGCAAATATTGCTTACCTTGCCCTTGGAATCGTGGTTTGCTACCCCCAATTATTGGGTCAACCCAACGTCCCAAGCCAATTCGCAAGAACATCTTTCGATCGACGGCCCCGCTAACGGGCTTCGATCAAACTATCCCTTCGCTCACGGTAAAAACAAAGTAACATCCTCCCAAGGCCCCCTTGAGTAGGTTGTTCGGTTCATGCAGATCAGTTCAGGAACACCTTTAGCCCCGGAACGAACTGTCGGTTTTTACCTAATATCCACGCCTAAAGTTTCCTTTCGGCTCAGGTATACCCCACCGTAGCCGATCTCTCCGGTTCCGTCAGGTTCCGGAGAAAAGAGAAAACGGACCCCGAGATTGAATGAACGCAACCGGCCTCGGCCGGAACGATATCGATGTGAGCAAACAAATTATCATCCCATGCAACAAAAACGGATCAAAGTATTCATTGCCGATGATCACCCGATCATTGCGCTCGGCATCAAAAGCATCCTCCGGGACGATCCCGACAAAGAGGTGGTCGGGCAGGCAGAATCGAGCGAAGAGCTCTTTAAAGCACTCCCCGACACTCGCCCGAACCTGCTTCTTCTCGACCTGAACATGCCAGGCAACGACTTCTACCGGAACATTGAACTGCTGCGAGAAAATTATCCCTGGCTGAAAGTCATCATCTATACGGCCTACGAAGCGCCCGATCTCGTCAAATCGTTGCTCGATGCCGGCGCCCACGGCTTTCTGCTCAAGAGCGCCTCCCCGACCGACGTGCGCGAAGCCATCGAACGCGTCGTCGCCGGCGAACAATACGTCGGCGCCAGAGACCGCACCGCGCAGGCCCCCTCCGACCAGGCTCCCGGACCGGAAAGCCTGCTCAAAGACAACTTCCGCCGTCGACTGCGCCTGTCGAAACGCGAACAGGAGATCCTCGTGCTGATAAGCCGCGGCATGACCAGCCAGGGGATCGGCAACACCCTCTATATCAGCAAGTACACGGTCGAAACGCACCGCAAGAACATCCTGCGCAAACTGGAGGTCAACTCGAGTACCGAACTGGTCAAGTTCGCGATCAAGCAGGGGTTGGTTTGAGATGTGGGATTTGAGATATGGGATTTGAGATGTGGGATTTGAGATGTGGGATTTGGGATTTGGGCGCTAACGGTCCGCCGGCGTGAGGCGGAACGACAGGGTCGCGAAGCCTCCGATCTCGAAATGGGCGATCTCCAGGTGGTGCTCGCCGCCCAGTTCCACAACGACCTCGTCGGTAGTGGGCACGTGCTGATCCCAACGATCGACGATCAATTGGTCGTCCAGCCACATTTTCACGCCATCGTCTGAGGTGAGTTCCAGCCGGTACCGGCCGGGCTCGATCTCGAAGTTGGTCGAGGCGAAGGTGGCAAAGTGCTCCGGGTCGATCCCCGGACGCGGGGCGTCCCACCAGGCATACGCCAGTTCCGACCGGTGTTCCGAGGCGGCCGGAACCTGTTGCCGTAAGGCCAGAAAAGCCTCGGGGTGCTCAAGGGGCGCAGTCCCTTCTCCGTAGTTGTACCACTTCACCTCCCAGTCGAGCTGCTTTTCATAGCGGTAGAAATCGAAGGGAACAGCCGTTCCGCGAGGAAATTCTCGTCCGAAGCGATCGGTCGACTCCTCTCCGACAAATTCGAACTGCAGGCTCAGCTCCGTTGCCTCCGGATCGCGGGTGGCAAAGAAGGTAGCCGGGAAGGTTCCCGTTTTGGGGTTGACGGAAATCCAGCCCGTCCCATCGATCGCCTTCCAGTTGCCCTCCGGTCCCAGCAGAACGAACACGTACTGATCGCCTTCGACTTGCCGCAGCCACACGGCGGGCGAGCGAAAATCATACGGTCCCCATTCATCTACCAGAATATACTTACGGCCGCGCAAATGTTCCTCCGGCAAGAAGGCGTCCATACCGTCAGGCAGGGGCGCTACCCGCAAACTGTCGGGAAAGACGGCCCAGCCGGCTGTGTCGATACCGGCAACTTTCGCATTATCGACATAGCTCAACCTTTCATTGGGGTGGGTTTCGGTCAGGATCCGGCGAAAGGAGGCAAACTGGTTTCCCTTTATCTGCAGATCCGTCGTGCGGCTGATCTCCAGAGGGAAAGCGACCTTGCTGAAGTCGTTCCCTTCGATGCGGTAAGCCCGACTGGCCACCTCGCGCTGTTGGGCATAGCCCCAGTCGGCGGGTTGCCGGTCGCGCTCCCAGAGCCGGATCCCGATACTGTCGTCGAGCAGGAGGTTGTCGAGCAGCGCGTTGTCTTGCCCGTGTTCGATGGCTATCCCATAACGACAGGCGGCGATCAGATTTGCCTGGATCAGGCTTTTCCAGCTATACCCGCCCCACACGCCATACTTGCACTCCTCGATCCGGTTGCCGACGAGCGCGTTGCTGCTGAACGTCACCTCGATGCCGTTGGTCGGCGCGCAGGAGAAGTCGTTGCCGAAAAGAAGATTGCCGTTGCAGCCCCCTTCGCCGGTGTTCATGGTCGATTGTCCGGCCCACAGAAAGAATCCGTCGCCCGAGTGGGTCGCGGAATTGTAGGCAAAAACGTTGTCGTTGCTTTGCTCATAGCACAGAATGCCGGCCGAATCCTGTCCGCGTTCATAGAATCCGTGGCTGTAGCCGCGCACGTTCCAGTCGAGTTGATTGTGCAATACCCGGTTGCGGCTCGAACGATAGAGCCCGATCCCCAGTCCGGAATTGAAGTGAAAGCGATTGTTATAGAACAGGCCGTCGTTACAGCCGCTGAGCAATAAACCGTTCTGGTTGCCGGTGATGCGAACGTTACGGACCAGGGCAAAATCGCATTGCTTGAGGTAGATGCCCGCGCCATAGCGAAGCCACTCGTCTTCGTCGTTCTGGTGATAGCTGAGCCAGTCGGAGAGGTCTTCGCGCTCCCGAATGCTTTTCAGGCGGGGCCGGTAATTGTAGCTGAAATCGCAATCGATCAACTGCAGACTATCGACCCCTTCGGCCAACAAAGCCACTTTGTAACC
>JAGQXA010000055.1 GCA_020436865.1 Saprospiraceae bacterium
CGGTACGAGGAGGCCATCGAGGCCTACGAGTTTGCTTTCGTCATTAACGAGAAATTCGAATTTGCCTACCGCGATTGTGCCGAGATCTGTTTTGAACTCAAGAAATACCGCAAAGCGCTGCGGTATTACTCCGAAGTACTGGAACATTTCGCCCCCGACCACGACCTCTTGTTGCGGATCGGCCAATGCCACCAGTTGCTTCACCATTTTGGCATTGCCAAGTCTTTTTTTGAGAGAGCCTTGCGACTGGACCCGATGAACGACGAAGTGTTCTTCCACATCGGCGAATGCCTGGCGCAGGAAGGCGACTTTGAAAACGCAATTAAACTGTACCTGAAGGCTATCAGGATCGAAGACCGGCGGGAAGAGTATTTTGCCTCCCTGGCCAAGACCTGCGACCGGCTGGGCAGAACCGATGAAGCCGAGCAGTACTTTCGGCAAGCAACTGAAATTGCCCCGGAATCCACGGAATATTGGACCCAATACGCCGAATTCCTCATGCGGCAAAGCCTGTTCGAACAGGCCCTTGAAGTGTTGCTGGAAGCAGAAGACTACTCGGTGGGCCCCGAACTGCTCTACGGCCAGATCACCTGCCTTTTTGCACTAGGCAGGCGACAGGAGGCATTGCTCACCATGGAAGTGGCTTTGGAGGAGGATTTCCCCCTGCATATTCACCTCTTCCACCAACTGCCGGAGTTAAAAGACGATCCTGAAGTGCTGGCGATGATCGCCGCTTTTCAGCCCTATTGAAACTGCTTTTATTTTTTTCCCTTTCAAAATAGGGCTTCAGTACCCACTCCCATCCATCAAAAAAGATCCCCACCGGAAAACCGGTGGGGATCTTCTCGTTTAGGCGGAGTCTACTCAAAATCCTGCAGCCCCGGATGGACGCCCAACCCTTTCTCGGGAAAGTGCTCTTGATGGTATCCAAAAAAGGCCGCACCAATGATCCCAGCCTGATTGAGCAGCTTTGCGGGAATGACTTTGGTGTCCAGATGAAGATACTCTTGGTAAAATTCGTACTTCTTGCTGCCCCCGCCTCCTAACAGGATCAGATCGGGAGAGAAAACGCGCTCCACGTGATTCAGGAACTGATTGAAGCGACCGCCCCACTCCTCCCAATCCAGTTCCAACTGCTTGCGGGTTGCGTCGGAAGCATAGTGCTCGGCGATCATGCCGTTCAGAAAGATATGCCCGAGTTCTGTGTTGCGCACCAGGAAACCGTCGGTAAAGAGGGCCGACCCTAGTCCGGAGCCAATGGTGATCAAAATGACCGTTCCCAGAATGTCGCGCCCCGCACCGAATTGCATCGCCGCAATACCGGCTGCATCGGCATCGTTCAGGGCATGAACCCGGCAACCGGTGACTTCCTCCAGCAGGGCCTCGATGTTCACGCCGATCCAGGAGTGATGGATATTGGCCGCCGACCGGGCCACTCCGCCCTTGACAATGGCCGGGAACCCACAGCCCAACACTTTTCCCTCCCAATCGAATTCCCGCACGATCTCGGCCACGACCTCGGCCATGCTGTCTGGCATCGCCGGCTGGGGCGTTTCCAGGCGGATGCGCTCGGTCAACATCTCGCCGCTCATAACATCCACCAAAGCGCCCTTGATGCCCGATCCTCCCACATCTATGCCCAATACGGTCGTGTTTCTCATACGGCTCTATCCTCTTTCATCTTTCTACTATCATCTTTCCTCTCGCATTGTCTACTTGATCACTCTCACCTTCATCTTCACATCTTCCTTCGGCCGGTCACCCGGTTCGGTAGCCACGGCAGCGATCCGGTCGATCACTTCAAGTCCCTCGATCACCTGTCCGAATACGGTGTAGTCCCGATCCAGAAAAGGAGTTCCTCCTGATTGCAGATACGCTTCCCGTTGGTGCACGGTATAGCGAAAGCCCTTGCGTCCTTCGATCATTTGCAGGTCCTGTTCGGTCACCGGCCGACCCTGTACGATGTAGAATTGCGAGCCCGACGATCGCTTCTCCGGATTCACCGCATCGCTCGTACGGGCCGCCGCAAGGGCGCCCTTTACATGCACCAGCGAATCGACGAACTCGGCAGGTACCGTATAACCGGGCCCGCCCTGCCCCAGGGCCTGCCCGGATTTGGCGTTCTTAGAGTTCGGATCGCCACCCTGGATCATAAAGCCCTGGATCACGCGATGGAACAACAGGCCGTCGAAATACTGCTGCTCGGCCAGCTTGATGAAGTTGTCGCGGTGTTCGGGAGTGGCGTCGTATAACCACACGACCATATTGCCATAGTCGGTCTCGATCTCGACCAAACAGCGTTCAGGGGCGTCGATCAGGATCCGTTGCTGCACGACGGAGGCTTTTTTGCCCTTCGTGGCCTTCAGGGTAACCAGATAATTACCGGAGGTGCGGTACTCGTGGGTCGGCTCCTCTTCACCGGAAAAGTTGCCGTCGCCGAAGTCCCACTCATACGACTCGGCTTTCTCCGACTGGTTGTCGAAGCTGATCCGGGCCGGAGCATGATCTTCGTCTCCATCGTATGAAAACTTGGCCAACGGCCGGCCACAACCGGCCAGCAAGGTGGTCAGACCGATCAGGAATAGTCCGGAACGCCGGAACTTGCTTGCTTTTTCCATAGCTCTTTCGCGATTTTTTTGGTAAAGGGTTTCTGGGATCAGTCCAGCATGCGGACCCTCATTCTCACATCTTCCAGCGGCCGGGCATTCGGGTCGACGGCTACGGCGGCGATCTTGTCGACGACGTCCAGCCCTTCGACGACATGGCCAAAAACCGTATAGTCCCAGTCGAGCATGGGCGCCCCGCCGTTTTGCGAATAAGCGGCAACCTGCTCGGGCGAGTAGGTCCGCCCTTTGTATTGCTGCAACTGACTCAACATCGAGGCAGAAACCGGCTGCCCCTGCACGATGTAGAATTGCGAGCCCGAAGAAGCCTTTTGCGGATTGACCTGGTCGCCGGTACGGGCCGTTGCCAGGGCGCCTCTCACATGTACCAGAGCCTCGTCGAATTCGGCCGGGATCGTATAACCGGGATCACCGGCGCCCAAAGCCTCGCCGGGTTCGGCATTGCGCGACAAGGGGTCGCCGCCCTGGATCATAAAGCCTTGAATGACGCGGTGAAACAGCAGGCTGTCGTAAAAACTCTGTTCGGCCAACTTGATGAAGTTATCGCGGTGCAGCGGAGTGCGGTTCGACAACTCGATCTGTATGTTGCCGTAGTTCGTTTCGATCACAGCGTGGCGTCGCGGAGGCTCCGGAATATTGATCAACATCGAATCGACGCTGACCTCCTGGTCCTTGTAAGCCCGCAACACGACCATCATCTCTCCGAACTTCCGGTACTCGTGCGCGGGGTTTTCCTCTGTGGAAGTGTGTCCATCGCCAAAATCCCAGGCGTAACTATCGGCATTGATCGACTGGTTGATGCATTGCACCTTCACCGGCGCCGCTTGCGAAGGCGCTTCAAGACTAAAATCGGCCTGGGGCTCCTTGACGCAGGCTCCCAACAACAAAACAAGGCCGATCGGCAACAACAATTTCACATTCATATTCTGTCGATTTCAGATGACTTCACGGGAAGGGTCACTCCTCCTCCATTTCACGAAAATAGCGTATCACCAGCTCCTTCAGCAACTGCTCCTGGGTCTTAACGCCTTTGAGCTGAAAAGGCCGCACTACTTCCCAGTGAGGCCAGCCATCGGCGTCGCGCCCCTGGAAGCGATAGTACCCCTCATAGCTCAACAACCGGCAAACGGCGATATGCATCAGATCCTGCTTTTCTTCTTTGGAAAACTCCCGCTTCCAACGTCCCAACTCCTGGATACCGATCAGGAACAGAATAGCATTCAGATCGGGAAGACTCTCCCGCCCCAACGACTCCCGCACCTGGTGCCGGACCTGTAACCACTCGAAATCGAATTCCCAATCTTCCATGCCCTATCCGGATTTTTTCCGGCCTGCAAATATACTTAAACAAAAGATGTCGGGGGTCGATTACTACGACTTATGGCGATGGCCCGAGGGCGAACAGACCGGTTTTCCGAAATACAAAGCGACCGACGGTCGCCCGACACGCAGTTCTATAGAACCTTATTCTTCCAGGATCAGCGGAGGCACTCTCTTAGCCCGTAATGCCGGCGGCAAGGAGGCGATCAACCCGATCACCACGACCGTCAGAGCGATCACGAAGAAGTCGGGCAAACGCATACTGATCGGATAGGCCGTCACGAGGAATCCCTGTGGGATCGATATGATGCCGCCGTCGATGTTCGTGTGTACGAGGTACAAAAGGATCGCCACGGTGAAGCCGATGAGCATGCCGAACAAGCAAAGCAACAGACCCTCGTAGAGGAATATGTCGCGGATCGTGACGTTGGTCGCCCCCATCGATTTGAGAATGGCAATGTCGTTCTTCTTCTCCAGAACGATCATCCACAAGGAGCCGATCATGTTGAAAGCCACGAGCAGCAAGGTGAGCGACAGAATGGCATAGCTCATCCATTTCTCGATATTCATGAGCTTTAGGAAGGCTTCGTCTTGCTGATAGCGATCCTTCACCACAAACTCCTCTCCCAACAGATCGCGGATCGAGGCAATAGTGGCTTGCTGATCGCTGCCGGGTCGCAGTTTGATCTCCAGGGCCGATACCTCGCCCCCCGCATCGAGCACTTCGCGGGCGAACCCGATCGAACACAAGACGTATTGGTTGTCAAAATCCTGCTGGATCACAAAGGTGCCCGCCGGATAGATGAACTTTTCGCGGAAGGGCTTCTCCAACGGCCCTACGCGACCGCGCTTCGGCATGTACACACTGATAGTCGACAGATAGTCTTCAACATTGACCGTCAGCTTATTGCGCATACCCACCCCAAGCACCGCCAGCGCGCGACCCTGGTCGTCGAAACGATAAATGCCTTCCCGAACGGTCGAGTCGATCTTGGTCACCTCGGAAAAATATTCGTCGACGCCTTTCAGAATGCCGAAGTCCTCACTGTTTTTGTATTGAAAAAAGGCGACCTCCTCCAGAGTTTCCGAAACGGCCGCCACGCCTTCAAGCTGTCGGAGTTGCCCGAGTTGGATGGTGTCGGGCACGAATGTCTTCCCTTTTGCAACGGTCACCTTTACGTCGGGATTAAAATTGCTGAACAAACCGGTGATCAGGTCCTCAAACCCATTGAACACCGACAAGACCAGGATCAACGCCGCCGTGCCGATCGTGATCCCCAGCACCGAAATAGCGGTAATGATGTTGATCGCATTGGTCGATTTGCGGGCAAAGAGATAACGCCGTGCTATGCGAATGGATAGATGCATCGAGCTTTAGATAAACAGCTACTGAAACGTGAGCGATTCGTACAGGACCGTATGAATGCGCGAGCGTGTGAGCAGTTGACTGAGTTTGTAATTGTCCATCTTGGGAAAGGTCCGGTTCGATAAGAAGATGTAGACCAGATCGTATTCGGGGTCCACCCAAACGCAATTGCCGGTAAACCCCAGATGCCCGAAGGCATGATCGGAGGCCAGAGGCGAAATGTGCAGATTGGGCGCTTGTTTGCCGTTGGTCTCCTTCATGTCGAAGCCGAGCCCGCGGCGGCTGCATACGTCGCAGCGATTCTTGAAGAGCTGGACGGTTTGGGGTTGCAGAAAGTACCGGCCGCCGTAGTATCCGTCGTTGAGGAGCATTTGCATCAGGATGGCCAGGTCGGCGGTCGTCGAAAACAAGCCGGCATGGCCGCTCACGCCGCCGAGCATAGCCGCCCCCATATCGTGCACATATCCTTGCAGGCGCTGGTGCCTGAAATAGTCGTCGTCTTCGGTCGGCACGATGCGGTCGGCCGGAAATTTCTTTAACGGATTGAAGGTCGTTTGCTGCATGCCCAGGGGACGATAGAAGTTTTCGGCCGCATATTCGTCTAGCGATTTTCCGCTCACGCGCTCCACCAGCCTGGCCAGCAGGAAGAAGGCCAGATCGCTGTAGCGGTATTCCTTGTCTTTTTCCAGTTCGGATTGAAAGATCTGCTGCCAGATTGTGTCGCGATAGTCCTTGCGTAGGTACAGGTCTTTGGCCACCTCGATCGAAAAGAGGTCATCGGCTTGTCGATGATAAAGGCTGTCGACGGGCCTGCCATTCTGGTCTATCGTCCCCTTGAAGAAGGGGATCCAGGGACGCAGGCCGGCATGGTGTGCCATCATTTCCCGAATGGTCAGGCCGGCTTTGTTCGTCGAATCAAGTTCTACCAGATATTTGCTCAGAGGTTGGTCGATGTCGATGAGCCCCTCTTCCTGCAGTTTCATGACCGACACGGTCGTGGCCGCTATTTTCGTGATCGAAGCCAGGTCGTACAGATCGGCCACCCCGCAGGGGCGTTTCTGATCATAGGTGAAGTAGCCATACGCTTTTTGAAAGACGATCTTCCCTTTCCGGGCCACCAGCACCGCACAGCCGGGCGTGGCACTGCTGTCGATGGCATGCTGGGCGATAGTGTCGATCTGCGCCAGCACCTCCGAACGCATGCCCACCTCTTCAGGCAGGCCGTAGCCGAGGCGAAAGAGATTTTCGGAATCGATACCCTGCCCGAAGCGACTTCTCGAAGAAGCGGTAACCGGCAAGCGGCCGCGAAAGCCAAAGGCGCCGAACAATCCTTGCGCCGCCAGTTCTTGCGTC
The DNA here is from genome assembly GCA_020436865.1 of Saprospiraceae bacterium. Classification (GTDB taxonomy): domain Bacteria; phylum Bacteroidota; class Bacteroidia; order Chitinophagales; family Saprospiraceae; genus JAGQXA01. The sequence goes on from JAGQXA010000055.1 coordinate 6,664, forward strand.
ATTTCGTCTTCATCATAGGCTTCGATCAACCAGGGGATCTCGTCAAAATGTCCGAGGGCATAGGGGTTGCCAAAAACGACCAGCACAACCTTGGTGCGCTGCCCCAACAAGCGGATCAGCGACAGGGCGCTGTCGGTCAAACCGAAGTTTCGATCGAGATACTTGTTCATCCCATGAAGGCCGATCACCACCACATCCTTATCGGCCAGTTGAGTGACCAGACGGCCGTATTGCCCTTTGGGGATTTCGCGGCCGACATTGAAATGACTGACCGGACGATATTGCTCCAACATCCTTTGAAACGGGGTGCGAGTGGGCGCTCCGATGGCCAGGGTAGCCATCGTACCCTGATCGACCTCGCGGAAAGGTAGCAGGTTGCGGCCATTGCGCACCAGCGTCAGCGAATTTTCGATCAGGCGACGCTTGAGGGCTAGCGCCGCGGTATTGTTGAGGTCTTCTTCCAAGTGGTCCAATTCGATCGCCTGAGGGTGCAGCAATCCCAGGCGGTATTTCTCCTTCAGGACCTTCCGCACGCTCTCGTCGATCCGCTCTTCGGTCAATAGCCCGCGGCGCAGGTAATCGCGAATGGCCCGGTAGGCGGCCGGCACGTCGGGCGGCAACAGCAGAATGTCGTTACCGGCCAGTAGTGCCTCGGCTTCGATCTGCCCTGGCTCGTAGTACTTGCGCACGCCCTGCATGTCAAGTCCGTCGGTCACGATCAGTCCGTCGAAACCGAGCTCTTCCCGCAACACCTGGGTCACCGTCGGCCGGGAGAGGGTGGTCGGCAAATGGGCCGTCGTGTCGAGGGCCGGCACCTGCAAATGGGCGATCATCATGCTGCCGATGCCTTGCTCGGCCAGTACCTTGAACGGGAACAGCTCAATGCTGTCGAGCCGGTCGCGCGGATGTAAAATGACCGGCAGGTCAAAATGCGAATCGGTATCGGTATCGCCGTGACCAGGAAAATGCTTGGCGCAGGCCAGGACCTGATGATCCTGCAAGCCTTTCATGTACATGTAGCCCTTGACTGCCACATTGTAGCGGTCTTCTCCAAAGGAGCGATCATTGATGACGGGATTTGCCGGATTGTTATTGACATCGACCACCGGCGCCAGATTGACCTGTACGCCCAGCCGGCGGCACTCGCGAGCGATCTCCGCGCCCATATCGTAAAGTAGTCGATTGTCCTGAATGGCGCCGAGCATCAGCTGTCGCGGGAAGCTGATGGCGTGTTCTTTAAGGCGCATGCCCAATCCCCATTCGGCATCCATGCCGATCAGTAGAGGTAAGTTCGGACTTAACTGCTGATAATAGTTGGTCAGACGGGCCTGGTGCAACGGATCGCCCTGAAAGAACAGCAGGCCGCCGACATGATAGTCGCGGATCAACTGAGCGACTTCCGCCTCGTGCTCGGGTCCTTTGTCGGAATGAGCGCGGATCATCATGAGTTGGCCGATGCGCTCTTCGAGCGAAAGGGTAGCGAAAACGGAATCGACCCATTCCTGCTCGGTCGGGCCGGGGGTAGGCTGTTGCCGGTAAAGGGGCTGATCGAAAGCAGGGAGGATCGTCAATAACGCCCCTGCCAAACCCAACAAAAAGATCCATCTCACGTCCAACATCTAGTTTCTGTTTTCAAACACGTTCGGGTCGATTGCCTGCGCCTGGCGGTGATATTCCGCTCCGGCGGCTTCGTCGCCGGCCTGATAGTAGGCGTTCCCCAGGTTCAATAAGGCCTGTGCCTTCGCCGTTTGCGGCGCCATTTCCACAGCCCTGGTGAAGAAGGTAATAGCCTCCTGATGTTTGCCCTGGATACCGCAGGCTATTCCCAGCAATCGCACGGTTTCGTAGTCGTCGGGCATCTCCTGATAGGCCAGCCGCAGATATTTCTCGGCCTGCCGCAGATCGCCCATTTTTTCGCCGTAGTACCTGCCGGCATCCCGATAGGTGATCGCCAGGTTGTTTTGGGCTTCTCCGTAATTCGGGTCTAGCTTCAGCGCTTGCTGAAAGTACTGCACGGCTTCTTCATATTGCTGCAGGTAATTGTGGGCATTCCCCAACAGCAAATAGGCATTTTTATAATATGGATGGATCTCCAACGCCTTTTTCAAATGTTCCACAGCCTCCTGCAGTAGCTTGGTTCGCTGCGGCTCCTCTTTTGTTGACAAGGCCTTTTGGATCAACTCGCCGCCAACCGAATTTTGCAGCTTGGCACTTTGGGCAGACACAGCTACATCGGTGGTGAAAAGCGTATAATTGTCCTTCCAGACCGCATTTCGCATCATCGTTTTGGCCGCGAAGAGCACGGCCACGAGCAGCAACGCCCCGC
>JAGQXA010000427.1 GCA_020436865.1 Saprospiraceae bacterium
CACGGTACGGTAGCCACCGTTTCCGACCCACACGAGATCGGCAACGTACTGGGAGTTGCAGGTGTCGATTTCATGATCGAAAACGCCCGCCAGACGCCGCTGAAGTGTTGCTTCGGCGCCCCCTCCTGCGTACCCGCCACGACCTTCGAGACGGCCGGCGCCGTCATCGACGCCGAAGCCGTGCGCCAACTACTCGAGCGCCCGGAGATCGGTTACCTTTCGGAAATGATGAACTACCCCGGCGTACTGCACGCCGACCCGGAAGTGCTGCAAAAGATCGCCCACGCCCGAGCTCTGGGCAAGCCGGTCGACGGACATGCGCCCGGACTGCGTGGCGACGACGCCCGGCGCTATATGGCCGCCGGGATCAGCACCGATCACGAGTGCTTCACCTACGACGAAGCGCTCGACAAGCTCCGGCTCGGCATGAAAGTGCTCATCCGCGAAGGCTCGGCCGCCAAGAATTTCGAAGCCCTGATCGGCCTACTGCCGCAGTATAATGCGCAGCTGATGTTCTGCTCCGACGATAAACACCCCGACGACCTGCTAATGGGCCACATCAATGAGCTGGTCGCCCGCGCGGTTGCAAAAGGCTACGACCTGTACGACGTATTGCGCGTCGCCTGCCTGCATCCGGTCGAGCATTACCGCCTGCCGGTCGGCCTGCTTCGCCCCGGCGATCCGGCCGACTTCATCGTCGTAGACGACTTGCGCGAATTCCGCCCCACGGCCACCTACATCGATGGCCGCCTGGTGGCCGAAAACGGCCGTTCGCTGCTCGCGCCCGTGCCCTTCGACAGGCCGAATCACTTTGCCGTGACGCCCAAAACGGCAGCCGACTTTGCCCTGCCCGCCACCAGCGATCGTATCCGGGTCATCGAAGCCCTCGACGGGCAGTTGATCACCCACTCACAAATAGCGGAAGCCGTGGTCGTCGACGGTTCCCTCGCAGCCGATCCCGCCCGCGACCTGCTCAAGATCGCCGTCGTCAATCGCTACGCCGACCGGCAGCCGGCGGTGGCCTTCATCCGCGGCTTCGGACTGCAGCGGGGAGCGATCGCCTCTTCGGTCGGTCACGACTCGCACAACATCCTGGCCGTCGGAGCCGACGACGAAGCCCTCTGCCGGGCCGTCAACCTCCTGATCGAACACCGGGGCGGCGTTTGCGCCGTAGACGGCGAGCGGGAGGAGATCCTGCCCCTCCCGGTGGCGGGGCTTATGAGCGACCTGGACGGATGGGCGGTCGCCGAATCCTACCAGCGCATCGACCGCATGGCCAAAGAGCTCGGCAGTACGCTGAAGGCCCCGTTCATGACCCTCTCCTTTATGGCCCTGCTGGTGATCCCATCGCTGAAACTGAGCGACCTGGGACTGTTCGATGGGGAGCGGTTCGAGTTTGTGGAGTTGGGATTTGGGAGGTGAGATGTGGGATGACCGGTGATGGAGACTGTACGCTAAAACAACACGACTATGCGCCTGATATATCTTACTTCCATTTCCCTGCTGCTTTTCTCCTGCCGTTCGGAAAAGGAGAACGCCTCCGAAGCACTGCACGAGCTGTTCGCCGAAGAGTGGGCGTACCGCTTGCAGGAATTCCCCACTTTTGCCACCTATACCGGCTTCCACGATTACAACGACCGGTTGCCCGACGTTTCGGAGGAGGCATATCGACGCCGGGCAGACTACTGGCGCAACTGCCTGACCGAACTGGCCTCGATCGACCGGGAGGCGCTCGACCGGACCGACCAGATCAATTACGATCTGTTCAAGTACGTGCTTGAAGACGACATCGCCCAGGTGGAGTTCGAAGCGTACCTCATCCCCGTCAATTCCGAAGGCGGATTTTACAGCGAACTCGCCTTTGTCGTCGGACAAATGCCCTTTGCCGTTGAACGCGACTACGACATTTATCTGCAACGGCTGGCGGCTATTCCAAGCTACTTCGGGCAGCACATCGCTTTGATGCAAGAAGGTCTGGACAAGGGCATGACCACCCCCCAGGTCATACTGGAAGGCTATGAACAGACTATCAATGCGCACCTGGTCGATGATCCGGCGAATAGTCCTTTCTACCGGCCCTTTCTGGAAATGCCCGAGGAAATTCCGGCTGAACGCCGGGAAACCCTGCAACAGGAGGCTGCCCGCGTAATTTCCGAAAAGGTGATACCCGCCTACCGCCAGCTGAGTGCTTTCATGGCCGACAGCTACTACCCCGGCGCCCGCACGACCATCGGCGCCACCGATCTGCCTAATGGCCAAGCCTACTACGAGCAGCGCGTCCGCTATTTCACGACCCTCCCCTACTCGGCCGACGAGATCTTCCGCATCGGGCAGGAGGAAGTGGCGCGGATCCGCGAAAGCATGCAAGCCATCATCGAGCAACTGGAGTTCGAAGGCTCCTTTGCCGATTTCCTCCAATTCCTGCGAACCGACCCGCAGTTTTACGCCCAAACGCCGCAGGAACTCCTGAGCTACGCCTCGTTCCTGGCCAAGAAGATCGACGGGCGCCTGCCGCAGGTGTTCGATCGCCTCCCCAGCCTGCCCTATGGCGTCGAACCGGTGCCCGGCGACATCGCTCCGCGCTACACGGCCGGCCGCTACGTCGAGGGCTCGTACAAGAACCACAAGGCCGGTACCTACTGGGTCAACACCTACAAGCTCGACAGTCGTCCGCTCTACGTGTTGCCGGCCCTGACCCTGCACGAAGCCGTGCCCGGCCATCACCTGCAGATCTCGCTTACCCAGGAGCTGGGCGAACTGCCCCTTTTCCGTCAAAACCTATACCTGAGCGCCTACGGCGAAGGCTGGGGCCTCTACAGCGAATGGCTCGGCCAGGAACTCGGCATGTACGAAACGCCCTACGAGAACTTCGGTCGCCTGACCTACGAGATGTGGCGCGCCTGCCGCCTGGTGGTCGACGTCGGCATCCACGCCAAGGGCTGGACGCGCGATCAGGCCGTCGATTTCATGGCCTCCAATACCGCCCTTTCCCTGCACGAGGTCAACACCGAGATCAACCGCTATATCGGCTGGCCCGCCCAGGCCCTTTCCTACAAGATCGGCGAACTCAAGATCCGCGAACTGCGCCAGAAGTCGAAAGAAGCGCTGGGCGATCGCTTCGACCTCCGCGAATTTCACAACGTGGTACTGCTCAACGGCTCCGTCCCCCTCTTCGTGCTCGAGCGGATCGTAGGGGATTATGTGGCGGAGAAGAGGTGACAAAGGATACAAAGGATACAGAGGTGGCAAAGGGTGAAAAGGGGCAAATGACAGATGGCAGGTACAGTTGGCAGGTACAGATGGCAGGTACAGTTGGCAGGGAGCAAGGGGGCAGCTTCGCTGGGGCGAAGGGGCGCCGGATGACCTCATAGAGGTCCCCCCTCTATAGCCAACGCCCGGATTCCCCCGGATCCAATCCCCCAATTACCCAATTACCCAATTACCCAATCACCCAATCACCGGATCCGGGGATTCCCGCGCCGGCGCGGATCCTGGCGGAGCAGGAGGACGAGGTGATCGAACACCTCGGGCAGTTCGCGCTTCAGGTCGTCGGGGCGTTCAAAGAACGCTTCGATGCAGACGGCGAACAGTTCGAGCAGGTTCTTGCCGCCTGAAGACTTCATGAAGGGCACTTCCTTGTCGGCCACTTTCGGCAACAGCGGCTCGCCCAACATTCGCCATTTCCTCCATAATCTTCGATTGAACAGTCCGCCCCAGGGCAAGCGGGAAACATGCTC
>JAGQXA010000428.1 GCA_020436865.1 Saprospiraceae bacterium
ATCGGCTACGGCACCACGCAGACCAAAGACCTCACCGGTTCGGTCGTTTCGGTGAACGAGGAGGACTTCCAGCAAGGTAACCTCGCAACCCCCGAGCAGTTGGTCGTGGGCAAGATCGCCGGGGTGAAGATCACCAGCAACAGTGGCGCCCCGGGTTCGGGCAGCCGCATCCGCATTCGCGGCGGCACTTCCCTGAACGCTTCGAACGACCCGCTCATCGTACTCGACGGCGTTCCGCTGGATAACAACAAGATCGACGGGGCCGCGAACCCCCTCAACCTCATCAACCCGAACGAGATCGAGAGCATCACCGTACTGAAAGACGCTTCGGCAGCGGCTATCTACGGTTCCCGCGCCGCGAACGGCGTGTTGCTGATCACGACCAAGAAGGGCAAGGCCGGGAAAAAACTATCGGTCGGCCTGAGCACCAACAACTCCGTATCGACGGTGCCGACCCTGGTGGAAACCCTGACGGGCGACGAGTTCCGCGAAGTGGTCAACGCCAATGGCACCCCCGCCGAGATCGCCCTGTTAGGCGAAGCCAGTACCGACTGGCAGAACGAGATCTACCGCAATGCCTTCAGTTCGCAAAACAACCTGACCTTCTCGGGCGGAATTGAAAAGTTGCCCTACCGCCTCAACCTCGAGTATTCGCACAATACCGGCATCCTGAAGCGCTCGCAGCTCGATCGCTACGGCGGAAGCCTCAACCTATCGCCTACCTTCCTCGACGGGCAGCTGAAGTTCGACGTCAACGGCAAGTACTCGCGCACCGACAACTTCTTCCCCGACGAGGGCGCCATCGGATCGGCCGTGACCTTCGATCCCACCAAGCCGGTCGAGTCGGGCGTAGAGGACTTCGGCGGCTACTACGAGTGGCTGGCCAACAACGGCAACCCCAATCCGCTGGCGCCGCGCAACCCCCTGGGTCTGCTTTTCCAGAAGGAAGATGAAAGTACGGTCAACCGCTTCCTGGGCAACGCCAAGATCGACTACCTGCCCGACTTCCTGCCGGGCTTCACGGCTACGCTCAACGTGGGCACCGACGTCGTGCGCAGCTCGGGCTCGGTGTTCATTCCCGCCGAGGCCGCTTCGAACTTCAACCGGGGCGGCACGAACAACGTCTACGAACAGGAAAAAGACAACCGCCTGCTCGAACTCTACGGCAACTACGCCAAGGAACTGCCCGGCATCAATAGCCGCTTCGACGTCACGGCCGGCTATTCCTACCAGAACTGGCTTCGCAAGAGCCCGGCCCAACCCGACCTCAACGTAGCCGGCGATACGATCAGCCCGCCGGGCATTCCATTTGAAACGGAGAACACGCTGATCTCCTTCTACGGCCGTCTGAACTACACCCTGGCCGAAAAGTACCTGCTGACCTTCACCCTGCGCGACGACGGCTCCTCGCGCTTCAGTCCCGACACCCGCTGGGGCCTTTTCCCCTCGGTCGCCTTCGCCTGGCGGCTCAGCGAGGAGGAATTCCTCAGGAATTCCGGCGTGTACATGAAGCTCCGTGCCGGCTATGGGATCACCGGCCAGCAAGACATCGGCGTCGACGATACCGGCAACGATTATCCCTATATCGCCAACTACGACTACGGCACGCTGACCGCCCAGTACCAGTTCGGCGAAACCTTCTACACGGTGCTGCGCCCGCAGGGCTACGATGCCAACATCAAGTGGGAGGAGACCACGTCTTACAACCTGGGACTCGACCTGGGTTTCATGGACAACCGGCTTTTCGCTACGCTCGACCTGTACCGCAAGGAAACCAAGGACCTGCTGGCGATCATTCCCGTACCGGCCGGCACCAACTTCACCAACCAGCTGTTCACCAACGTGGGCAGTCTGGAGAACCAAGGGGTGGAGTTGACCCTCAACTACATCGCCCTGCACACGGGCAAGACCCGCCTCGAGTTCAGCGGCAACGTGAGCTACAACCAGAACGAGATCACGCAACTGACCAAGTCGGACGATCTGCAGGATCCCGGCATCCTGATCGGCAACATCCCGGGCGGTATCGGCAATACGGTGCAGATCCACACGGTGGGCTTTCCGGCCTTCAGCTACCTGGTCTATGAACAACAGTACGACGCTGCCGGTAATCCGGTCGAAGACGAGTACGTCGACTACGACGGCGAAGCGGGCATCACTCCCGGGCGGGAAGACCTCGGCCTCGGCGACCAGTACATCTTCGACGGTAGCCCCGACGCCAACGTGTTCGCCGGATTCAGCACCTACTTCAACTACGGCAAATGGAGCCTGAGCTTCACCCTGCGCGGCGAGTTCGGCCACTATCTCTACAACGGCGTGGCTGCCCAGCGCGGCTTCTTCAAAGCGATCGACCCGCAGAGCGCCACCTACCTCCAGAACCTGACGAGCGCCTACTACGACTCGCAGTTCCAGACCGGCGACGTGACGCAGTTCCTGTCGGACTACTACCTCGAGAAAGGCGACTTTGTGCGGATGGACAACTTCACCGTCGGTTACGATTTCGGGGAAATCGCCAATAAAGTATACCTGCGGGTGAATGCTTCCGTGCAGAATGCCTTCGTGTTGACCGGTTATTCCGGCATCGATCCCGAAGTGGTGGGTGGCATCGACAACAACATCTATCCGCGGCCGCGCATTTTCTCTCTGAACCTCAACCTCAACCTCTAAAGCAAGCG
>JAGQXA010000429.1 GCA_020436865.1 Saprospiraceae bacterium
AGGATGAACAGGCCGATGACGTTGGGCAGCACCATGGCGAAGATCATGGCGTCGGAAAAGTCGGTCACCGCCGATAGACTGGAGGCCGATCCGATCGCTACAAAAATACAGAAAAGAAGCTTATAAGTAAAGTCGGCCGCTTTGCTGCGTCCGAAAAGATACATCCACGACTGTAGGCCGTAATACGACCAGGAGAGCATGGTGGAAAAGGCGAACAGCACCACCGCGATGGTCAGGATATAGGGGAACCAGGGCAGTACGGAGGCAAAGGCCCGGGAAGTGGCCGCTACGCCGTTGGGTTCCTGCACGCCGTAGACCATGATGTCGCCATGCCAGTTGGTGATGATGATGACCAGGGCCGTCATGGTACAAACGACGACCGTATCGATGAAGGGCTCCAGCAGGGCTACGATGCCCTCGCTGGCCGGATGGTTGGTCTTGACCGCCGAGTGGGCGATGGCCGCCGAACCGACCCCGGCTTCGTTCGAGAAGGCCGCGCGCCGGAATCCCTGCACGAGCACGCCGACAAAGCCACCTGCAATGCCCATGGGGGTGAAGGCGCCCGTGAAGATCTCGCCAAAGGCCTTGGGAATGTGCGAGACGTTGCTCAGAATAATGATCAGCGCCGCCAACACGTAGATGCCGCACATGAAGGGCACGACCCGTTCGGTCACGGCTCCGATGCGCTTGATGCCGCCGATGATCACCACAGCCACCAGCGCCGCCAGCACGAGCCCGAAGACGAGTCCGGAGTAACCCGAAGTAGCGCCGATCATACTGTTGAACTGCTCAGCGGCCTGATTGGCCTGGAACATGTTGCCCCCGCCGAAGGAACCGCCGATACACATGATCGAGAAGAAGACCGCCAGAACTTTCCCGAGCCCGGTCATCCCCTTTTCGCTCAAGCCCTTGGTCAGGTAGTACATGGGGCCGCCGTATACCGTGCCGTCGACCCCGACGTCGCGGTACTTGACCCCCAGGGTACATTCGACGAATTTCGAGGACATGCCCAGCAGGCCGGCGACGATCATCCAAAAGGTTGCGCCCGGACCACCCAGGGAAATGGCGATGGCCACCCCGGCGATGTTGCCCAAACCGACCGTGCCCGAAAGGGCGGCCGTCAGCGCCTGGAAATGCGATACCTCGCCCTTGTCGTTGGGATTGGAGTACACTCCCCGCACCGTATCGATCGCCAGGCGGAAGCCGCGGATATTGATGAATTTGAACGTGACCGTAAAAAAGGTGGCCGCCAATAGGAGGATCAGGATCACGATCGGCATCCGGCTGGTCGACGATTCGCCCAGTTGCACGGAAAAGAAAACCACTTTACTGATCCAGTCGGTTGCCGGCTGTACCCAGGCATTGATCTGTTGGTCGAGCCCCACCACACTTTCGCTAACCTCCTCAATGATCGGAGGTTGTTGCTGGTCGGTGGAGTCTTGGGCGAAGGAAAAAAGGGATAACGAGAGTAGAAAGAACAACAGCGGGAGTGCTTTCTTCATGACAATGGGTTGTAAGCATTTTTCTGGCTAAGAAGGAATAAAGAAGGCGTTAAGGTATCCACTTATTTTAATTTTTTCAAAGGATTGTCGGCTAAAATTTTATGCGGCAACGCTAGGCTAATCGCCGATAAGTGCTAATTTTGGCGGGATCGGCGCCGGCGAAACGCTCCTTCCAAATCGCAGCGAGCGCTCCTTTTGCCGATCCCTAAAATCATCGCTCACTTGGCAACCCAAACCGAACTGACCGACCCGGAAATATTGGAATTGTTGTCTAAAGACAGCTCTATGGCGATGGAAGTCCTGTTCCAGCGCTATTATTCCTTTTTGGTCAAAACGGTCTTACGCCTCCTACCTAACGGTCCGACTGCCGAAGACCTCGTGCAGGAAGTATTCCTCGAACTTTGGAGGAAGCGCGCTCATCTGCAGATCAAGACCAGCCTGAAAGCCTACCTGCGCCGCGCCGCTGTGAACAAGTCGCTCAACTACCTCCGCGATCAACGCCTGCAGATCGCCCCGCAGGCGGAGGATTTTGAATATCGCGAAACGACGGCCGGAGCGGTCGAAAAGCTCGAGTCGGCCGAATTGCAGCGCCTGATCGATGACACGATCGAAAAGCTGCCGGAACGCTGCCGCCTGGTCTTCTGCCTCAGTCGCTTCGAAGATATGACCTATCAGGAGATCGCCGATCAGCTCGACATATCGCTCAAAACCGTAGAAAATCAAATTTCGAAAGCCCTCAAAATTCTCAAACAGGCACTGGGCCCTTACCTGCAGTCGGGGCTGTTGGGTGCGCTGATCTTAATGCTGTTTGGATAAAAAAATGACACCCGCGTAGGGGGGGACCTCCAAAACGGTGTCTAAAGAGTACAGACAGATGGAAAAAATGGAAGAATCAAAATATTTCCTGCTACTCCACAAGAAACTCACGGGCCAGCTCACCACAGCGGAGCTTCGCGAGTTGAACCGCTGGTTACAGGAATCAACCGCCAACCAGGAAACGGCCGAACAGGTCGAGGCTGTCTGGCAGGCCGGCAAGGCCTATCGCCAGAGCTATGAGCCCGACGTGCAGAAAGGGTTCGCCGCCTTCCAGGCCCGGCTCGAACGCGAGGAGGTGGATGCCCCCGTGGTTTCGCTGCCGGCACGGCGCCGGGTTCTCCGCTGGGCCGCAGCAGCTTCCGTGCTGCTGATCTTTGGCCTCACTGTTATCTGGCAAGTACTAGCTCCGGAACATACCCCCCCACAGGTCTATGCCGCCGACGATGCCGTTCGCGAGTTGAATCTGACCGACGGCTCCGTCGTGTGGCTGAATAAGGGCAGTAGGCTTACCGTCAACGCCGACTTCGGCGAAAGCGATCGCCAACTTAGCCTGCAGGGAGAAGCTTTCTTCTCCGTCAGCCACGACGCCAGCCGCCCCTTCATCGTAAGTTCTAAATCCGGACAGACGAAAGTCCTGGGCACGGAATTCAACGTCCGCGCCTACCCGGAGGAAGACTTCGAGGAAGTGGTCGTCAAATCGGGAAAGGTGGAGTACCGCCCCCTGAAAGGCCGGCAAAAGACCATACTGACCGCCAATCAAAAAACGGTTTTCTACCGGTCGACCGGCGATCTGCAATCCGTGGTCGATACGACCCGGAACGCCCTGGCGTGGCAAACCGGCGAGTTCAACTTCCAGGGCACGCCCCTGAAAGACGTACTGAACTCGATCGAACGCGCCTTCCGGATCCAGATCGACCTGACCGCAGTGGGCCCCGTGCTCGATTGCCCCTATTCGTCCCGGCATCGCGATGCCGAGCCCCGGGATGTACTGGAAGCGATCGTGCTGACGTTCGACATGCAACTCGAACAAGAGGGGCCCGACGCTTTCCGGCTGATTGGCGGCCGATCCTGCTCATAGGTCATTGAGATTGAAATTGCGACAGACCCCCTTTCCAATTCTTGGAAAGGGGGTTTTTTGCGTTCCTCCGACGAATCCATTACCTTTGGAAGGTTTTCCTCCGAATGACGCCCATTGCGAGGGAAAAGAACTGTATGAGGGTCATATTCGTCACCGTATTGCTGCTCCTCTGGGCATGGGGCCGATTGGCCGCCCAGAATCCCCTGGACAAACGATTGGATCTCTCCGCCGACCGACTGGCGCTGGAGGAAGTGCTCTACCTGTTGATGGAAGAGGGCGACGTGCCGATCTCCTTTAGTAACCAGTTGCTTCCCTCCGAGGTGCGGATCACCCTGTACGTTCAAAACGAACGCCTGGAAACGATTCTCCAGCGCATTTTCCAGGGTACGCATGTGGGTTACCGCGTGGTCGGCGACCGCATCGTATTGATCCGCGTCGAGCCGCCCCCTCCTCGCAAGCTGACCATCAGCGGATATGTGCGCGACCAGTCTTCCGGCGAACCGCTGATCTCCGCCAACGTGTACGACCCCATTCGCGGACGCGGGACCGTCACCAATTCCTATGGGTTCTTCAGCCTGACCCTCGACGAAGGCCTGATCCACCTGTACGTCTCCTATCTGGGCTATCAGAACGAACACCGGCAATTGACCCTGCTCGATCATCAGCGCATCGACATCGAACTCGTACCTTCCCTTACTTTAAATGAGGTGGTCGTGCTGGCTACCCAATCGGGCGGGCGGCTTTCCGAGATCAGTCCGGTAAGCAAGAACTCCATGACCCCCGACGAAATGGAGGCCATGCCGGCCCTGGGCGGCGAGGCCGATGTACTGCGCTTTTGTTATACCCTGCCGGGCGTGCAGACGGGGGCCGACGGATTCGGCGGAATGGCGGTGCGCGGCGGCAATGTCGACCAAAATCTCGTGCTGCTCGATGGCGTGCCGGTGTACAACTCCAACCACCTGCTCGGGATCTATTCGGTGTTCAATACCAGCGCCATCCGCTCGACCCAACTGCTGAAGGGCGGGTTCCCGGCCCGCTACGGCGGCCGCATCTCTTCGGTGCTCGACGTGCGCACCAAAGAGGGCAATATGAAGGAATTCGCCGCCGAAGGCGACCTGGGCCTCACCTCCGGCAAGATCACGGTCGAAGGGCCGATCCTGCGCGACAAGAGTTCTTTCTTCCTTTCGGGGCGCCGGTCCTTCCTCGATCTGTACAGCCGGCCGGTGAGCCGCCGCATCCGCGAGCGCAATGGTTTCACGGGAGAATTGGGATACTATTTCTTCGACCTCAACGGCAAGGTGAATACCCGTCTGGGTCAGAAAGACCGGCTATATCTGAGCTTGTACAGCGGAGGCGACGACTACGACAATCAGGTGCAACTCAACCAGACCGCCGGCGATACCACCCTGGTCGAAGACTCCCGGCAGGCGGTATTCTGGGGCAACACCATTTCGGCCCTGCGGTGGAACCACCTTTTTTCCGACAAGCTGTTTATGAACGCCACAGGCACCTTCAGCCGGTTCTTCTATCAGTCGCGCGACCTGCTCGACGACGTCACCTTCGTCAATTTCCAGCCGATCAGCCGCGATTACGTCTTCTACGAATATCGCTCGAACAATCGCGACTGGGCCGGTAAGCTCGATTTCGACTACATGCCCAATCCCGACAACTACGTCCGCTTCGGGCTTTGTTATACGGCCCATCGCTTCCAACCCGGCGCCATTGCGTTCGACGAGGCTTTCCTGCTCGATTCGCTGACCGAAGATTCCATCAATATCCTGCTCGACAAGAGCGCCCTGCGGTCGTACGAATACGAGGGCTACGTGGAAAATGAATTCTGGCTCGACGACCATTTTTCCGCCAACCTCGGCCTCCGCATGGCCGTATACGAAGTGCACGGCCGGGTGCGCGTCTATCCACAGCCGCGGGTCCATTTTTCCTACTGTATGAACGAACGGCTCACCTTCAATCTGGCTCTCGGCAAGTCGGTGCAGTCGCTCCACCTGCTGAGCAATTCAGGCGCCGGTTTGCCGCGCGACCTTTGGGTGTCGTCGACCGAACGCATCGCTCCGATCGAGTCATGGCAGTTCGTCGGCGGCCCGGTCGTCAATCTGGCGCCGGGCTGGAAACTGCAGGCCGAAGGGTATTTCAAACTGATGAATAACCTCATCACCTTCCAGGAAGGCTCGTTGGCCGAGATCGATGCCACCAATTGGCAGAATAAGGTCTCGGTAGGGTCGGGCAGGGCCTACGGGGCCGAACTTTTTCTGGAAAAGAAACAAGGCAACACCACGGGCTGGCTCAGCTACACCCTCGCCTTTGCCGACCGGAAGTTCGAAGACGTGAACCTGGGCAAGCGCTTCCCCTACCGCTTCGACCGGCGGCACAATGTGAACCTGCAAGTGAACCACCGCTTCGAAGGTCGCCCCTGGCAGATCTCGCTGGGCTGGACCTTCAGCACCGGGAGCGCCACCACCTTGCCCCGCAGTTCGTATCAGTTCAATCAGCTGAACCTGCTCTACACCAATTTCCCGCCGCAGTTCCCGTTCGTCCTGCAGGCTTCCGAGAACGGCTCCCGCAACGACATCCGCCTGCCGGCTTATCACCGTCTCGATCTATCGGCCACCTATCAGATCAAGACCTCCTGGGGCGAGCAGGAGTTCGTTGCCGGGGTGTACAATGCCTACAATCGCCTCAACCCCGTGTACTACCTGCTCGTCGACCGCCCCAACGAGCAGGGTGTGCTCGTGCCGCAGTATTCTCAGCTGTCGTTGCTGCCGATCGTGCCGTCGCTGCGGTATCGGGTTCGGTTCTAGTGGGAAATTGGTTAATTGGTTAATTGGTTAATTGGTTAATTGGGGGATTGGGGGATTGGGGGATTGGATCCAACAACCAACCCCCTTGCTCCCTTTCCCGAATTTGGTTACTTTTGGTGGATGATTCGTTTGCAGTTCTGTTTGATGGCGGTGTTGGGCTTGTTGATCTATTCCTGTGAACAACCGGCAGATCTGGACCTGGGGGGCGATGTGGCTCGCCTGGTGGTGGTGAGCAATTTCTCGAACCTGGACACGCTCGAAGTCGTGGTATCGAAAAGCAACTCGGTGCTGGAAAACGGTCCGGCCGAATACGTGGGCAATGCGGTGGTAGAGATCTATGACGGCGATAAGAATCTGGATGTCCTGGAGTATGTGCCCACCAACAACCTGGTGTTCCCGGGTTACTACCGCTCGAACTTCGTGGTTCCTCAGCCTGGGGTCGAGTACCGGATCGAGGTGAGCGCACCGGGCTTCGAACCGGTGAGCGCCCGCAACGCGATCCCGGTCAGCGAAGCGCGGATCGACACTACGGCGATCGCTTTCAATCTCGAGATCGAAGAAGTCGATCTCTTTTTCAATCTGGCCAGTTTTACGGTTACGGTGAAGATCGTGGACGAGCCGCTGGCCGACAACTATTTCCACCTCAATTTCTATCAGGAAGCCTTCAACTACCGCATCGATACGCTGGGCGATACTTTGAGCCAGCAGTTCTTCTCCCTACCGCTTACCCTCGATGCCGCCGACGACAATCAGCCCTTTGTGCCGTATCTCGACGACCGCGGCGTATTGATCCTCGACGACTCCTTCGACGGTCAGACCGGTACCTTCGAATTCAGCGGAAGCTATCTGTACAACCGCAACGACCAGTTCCTCGGCAGCTTTGTCATCGAACTCCGCTCGACCACCGAAGAGTACTACCTGTACCATACGACGCTGGCGCGGCAGTTCCAGGCCAGCGCCGATCCGCTCTCCAATCCCGTTATCCTCTTTTCCAACATCGAAAACGGCTACGGCATCTTCGCCGGCTTCGACTCGCGTTTTTATCTGGTCGATCTGTCGCAGTAGTGCTGGATCTTGGTTTCACTCTACCAACATCCAAGATCTAACATCCAGCATCCAACACTTTTTCCAAAAAAATCATCGCCTGCATAGGGGGGGAGGGGAATATTAGTGTCTACTAAGGTACATACGGCCGAATAAACGGGCAGAAGTGCCAGGGATCAGGCAAAGGTGCCCAGCGAGCCACAGACCAAAAAGAGACGATAAATCCCAAAACATAGAGCAGACGGGTCGTCCCGACAAAATGGAATGCTTATGAATGCAGCGATTACTACACCGACTATTGTTGACCACATCTCGTTCTTCGACGTGCTAACCTCCGAGGAGCGCCGGCGCTTGGGAGAGATGATGGAATTTAAGATAAAGCCCAAGTACAGCTTCATCTACTTACCCGACGAGCCGTCCGACACGGTCTTTTTCCTGGAAAAGGGCACCGTCAAGATCGGCACGCATTCGCCCGACGGGAAAGAGGTGATCAAGAGCCTTATCCACCCCAAAGCCATGTTCGGCGAGTTGGGATTGATCGGCGAGACCAATCGCCAGGATTTTGCCCAGGCCCTCAAGGAGCCCGTCCATCTCTACACGCTAAAGGTAGAGGACTTCAAGCGGCTGATGCGGTCCAATTACGGCCTTTGCGACCGCGTGATGTCGCAATTCGGCACCCGGCTGATGAAGGCCGAAAGCAAGCTCGAATCGTTGATCTTCAAGGATGCCCGCACGCGCATCATCGAGTTCATCAAGGACTCCGTACAGAAGCGCGGGCGTCGCATCGGCTACGAGATGCTGCTCAAGCACTCGCTGACCCACCAGGATATCGCCAACATCACCTGTACCAGTCGGCAAACGGTTACGCTGGTACTCAATGAATTGCGGAAGTCCGACCTGATCTACTTCAACCGAGGCAAGATCCTGGTGCGCGACATGACCAAATTGACATAATAACTGGATAATCCCATTTATTATAAAGATGCACATGTTTGACCTTGTGCGTTAGCTAATTAGGGTATTTCTCATAGTGTGTTCTCAAATGTCTGATGGCTACCCCCCTGGGGTAGTCATTTTTTTTGTCCTTCATCGCGGACATCTTTTTCCATCCAGATATTAAGAATTGTTATATTTGTCGCCGCAAAGAAACGCTCCCTCTCCAAAAGTCACCTGAAAGGACCGCCCGGGATATGAAAAATACTGGACAATTTAACTTTTTTCACATACATTTTTGTGTTAACGCGTTGCCCCCAAATGGTTATTTTTATTAATTTTACGGCCGATAAAAACGTTATCCCATGAACAGGTTACAACTACTCTTAGTTTTCCTGCTGGTTGCCTCGTTGGCGTCCGCACAGCAGCTCTCCCTCTTCACACAATACCGCGAAAATCTGGACATTATCAACCCCGCTGCCGTGAACAGCGACTATCTCGCCTATGAGCAGAACGTTTCTTTCGGCGCTTCCTACCGCGCGCAGTGGACGCAGTTCACCGGCAACCCCACGACGCAGATCCTGCGGGGCTCCTATCTGAGCACCGACTTCTCGGGCGTCAACTTCATGGCCGGCGGCTATATCATGAACGACCAAACCGGCCCGACGGGTCTGACCGGCTTGTACGGGCGCATCGGCGGACTGATCACCGACGACCCCTACTATGGCGGGTTTTCATTGGGTATCAGCGCCGGGTTCGTGCAGTTCCGCGTCGATGCTTCCGAGATCCGCCTGCGCGATGCGGGCGACATTCTGGGCACGACCGACCAGTCGCAGTGGTACCCCGATGTCGGTGTAGGCCTCTTCGCATACCGCCTGCTCGACGGCGGTGGCTTTTTCGACGGCGACTACCTCTACGGCGGTGTTTCGGTGCCCCAGGTTATGGGCCTCGAACTGACCTTCACCGACGACAATGGCGAGTTTTCCACCCAGCGAATTCAACACTTCTACGGCCAGCTCGGCCTCTATAAATTTCTGCGCGACCGCAGCTTCCTCGAACCCTCCGTTTGGGTCAAGTATACTCCCAACGCCCCCGTTAACGTCGACTTTAACCTGCGCTACCAGACCCCGACCAATTTCTGGGTCGGAACGGGCCTGGCTACTTCCGGCAATTTCCACGTGGAAGCGGGTGTGTTGCTCGGCGAGCCGGGTATCGACAACAGCTTTAAACTGGGCTACGGTTTCGACTATTCATTTAGTACCTTTGGCCCTGCCGCCGGAGGAACGCATGAAATAAACATCACCTATTCGTTTGAGCGATAACTTAATATCGGGATGGGCGCCCTTTTGTCCCAACTACTTATTCGAGAAGAGAACATCCCAAAATCTGTGAACTATCATGACTAGATTGTTAACCCTATTGGTCTTCGTCCTGGCGCTTCTCGGCGCCGGCAAGGCGCTGGCACAGCCGACCGTTTACGTTTTTCCGGACTTTGTCCAGATCGACGCCGGAGACGAAACCTGCGTTGAGTTTCGCACGGTCGACTTCACCGACATCCAGGAAATGCGCTTTTCCGTGCGCTGGGACCCGGAGGCCGTCACGCTGACCAACATTCCGGTTGGCAGCCTCAACGCTTCGATGCCCAACCTCGATATCGGGGATTTTACCTTCGACAACGTCGAGGGATATCTCATATTCACCTGGAAGATCGAAGATGTACCCGGCTGCCCGGGTACAGCCGTTACCTTACCCGACGAAGACGTCCTGTTCGAGTTATGCTTCCAGGGCATCACCGGCTATTCCGAGATCACGATCACCGACGATCCGGAGCCGGTCTATGTGACCCGCCTCAACTCCTGCCCACAAAATATCGGCCTGTTCATGGGAGGGGGCTTTATCGCGGTCGACAATAAACCGATCACGATAAACGTGCCCTTTGCCAGCGGTAACGAAGGCGAGGTCGTTTGTATCGACTTGTCGGTGGAGGATTTCATCGACATCATCAGTATGCAGTTCACGATCCAGTGGAGCCCGCAAGTGCTCGAATTCCAATCCATCCAGGGCGTCGGACTGCCCTGGCCCGGAACGAGTTTCAACCCGATCCCGCCCCAGGGGATCTGTACCGTCTCCTGGTTCAATAACCTCAACCCCTCCGAAGGATTTACCGTGCCCGACGGCACCGATATCATCCAGATCTGCTTCACCATTGTGGGGTCCTGCGGACAAAGTTCACTCATCGAGATCGTCGACGAGCCGACCCCGATCGAAGTGACCAATGAATCCGATCCGGGGAAGGACATCGGCGTATACAAAGGGGAAGGCGAGATCTCCGTTAACTGTATCAACCCCAACGGATTGACCATCATGATCCCCGATGTCGATATCTGTCCGGGCGAGTCGTTCTGCATGGACGTGACCACCGAGAACTTCACCGACATCGTCGGCTTCGAATACTCCATCGGCTGGAACCCCAACATCATTCAGTTTC
>JAGQXA010000056.1 GCA_020436865.1 Saprospiraceae bacterium
GCGGTAGTCCACCGTCAGGCCGGGAAGGAACACATCGTAAACGTTGCGCTGACGCCCTTCGCTGGTTCCGGAGAGATTTGGGTCTTGCGACAAGGCCAGCAGGTCTTGCCGGTACATGTCGATGTGCTCGAAGCGCGCGATCGGGGTGACGCTCCACAGCCCGAAGTTGAATTCGTTTCGCACATAGCCCGAAGCCGACCAAAGGTGGTATTGCAGGTCGGTGGTGGTGCGGCCGTATCGGGCCCAGCGCGAGCTGTCTGCGAGCAGGGCGCGGTCTTTGTAGCTCTCCTGGTGCAGCTTGAAGCCCGCCTCCAGATGGTGTTCTCCCCAATCGAGTTGGGCGGTTTCCTGAATGCCCGACACGGTGAAGAACCAGCGGCTGTCGGTCGTGCTTTCCCGTCCGGCCTCGTTCACTTTACCGACGATCACGTAATCCTCCGGCCCGAAGGTGGCCTGTTGCAGGTAGCTGTAACGGTCCTGGAAGGTCTGGTCGCCTACATAGCTCTGCACTTCGGAGGCCTTGACCTTGGCGGTGACCTGCCGCCACCAGTCCCGCTCGAAATCGGAGGCATATACTTTGGTGGAGAAGCTCAAGTTCGGCTTGGGCAACCATTTATGGATGATATCTACCCCGTAGCGGCGCATGGTGAATTGATCGGCATCGAGCGGATTGGCGGTGGGGTCGGTTTCGAAAGTAAAGGGCGTTTGCGAACTGAGGGAAGCCTGGTTGTCTTCGAACTGTCCGCTGACCTTGAAATACAGCGATTGGTTTTCGGACAACTTGGCGAATATCTTGGCGTTGAGGTTCAGGATCTCGACGGAGGAGTTTTCCGTAAAGCCGCCGAAGGTCTTGTACACGCCTTCGACCAAAGCGCCGAGGCGGTTCCAGGTTCCTCCGTAAGATAGCAGGCCGGTGGTGTAATTCCGCTGGCCGCCGATCAGTTTTATTCGAAGTTCCGGGCGTTGGGGCGGCAAGGCCGTGATGTAGTTGACGGCGCCGTACATATTGTTCGGCCCGAAGCGGAGCATATCGGCGCCCTTGTACACCTCGATCGAGGTGATCCGGTCGCTGACGGGATTATAATAGGCGCCGGGGGCAATGTAAGGCGCCGGCGCCGACGGCGACCCGTCTTCCATCAACAAGACCTTCTTGGAGCGCCGGCCCCAGGAGCCCCGAATGCTGATGTTCGGACGATTGGACAGGCCCATGTCGCCTACGATATTCAATCCGGGAATGGTGCGCAAGACCTCTTCCGTACTGAGCGGATTGAGCTGTTGCAGGGCAAGCGGACTGATCCGGTAATTGCTCCCTTTGAACTTGCTGCTGTAATTCTGGGGAGAGGCGCTCACGATCACTTCGCCGAGTGTAGTGCTGCTCAGGGTCAGGGCCACATCTCCCAGATCGGATCGGCCCGGGTCGATCGCGACGGTCTTGTCCTGGTAGCCCAGGTACCTGATCGAAATCTCTTGCTGCCCTTCGGGTACCGTCAGGTCGAAGCGGCCTTTTTCGTCGGTCACCGCGCCATTGCCGTCGGATAGCAGGATCAGCGCCCCGATCAGGGGTTCCCGATTGCCGGCCTCGACTACGCGGCCCGTAATGTTGGTTTGTGCGGTGAGTTGGGCGCCCAAAAACAGGGCCCAGAGCGCCAGAAAAGTTCTGATGGTCATTGGTTTCTAATGTTTCCGGTGGACTCGGAATTGCCGGAAGCAGGCTTCAAGCCATGCAGGCTGCCGGCTTGGAAGCGGGAAGATAGGATTTTTGTACGGAAATCCCTGAGAAGGGAGCCATGTTGAGCCCGGGCCGGTGCTTTACAGACCTCCTCGAACCGAACGATCATTATTGATCCTGCAGCTTCTTTTCCATTTTCTTGCGCCAGGCCACCTGCTTGTCGACGACCTTCAGGTGGAATTCGCCATACTTGTCGACTTCTCCCTGGTCGCCGTCCTTATCCAACACTTCGAAAATATTCATGTGGCGCATGCCGTCGTTGCTCCATTCGAATTGGTCGGAAGAGGTGATCTCCTCGCCGTTCTCGATCTTGGCAACCAGCCGGCAACGGATCGTTTCGCGTTCCTGTACCAGGGAGTCCACCTTGGGGTTCTTGAAGTCGGGAATGGGTACGCCGAAACAGTTGCTGCCGCCCTGTTGTGCACAACTCGAAAAGCAGATCAGCAGCAACACAGCTGCAAACGCAGGAAAAAGGATCTTGGTCATTTCTTTCTGAATTTGTTCAGGTAGCGCGTGAAAATATGGGCCAGCAGTATGGCCACCACAAGTTTGTAGCCCACGATATACCAATTCTGCGAAGTCGGATATTGGATGAGATGAATGGGGAGCAGGAGCAAGAGGCCGATCAGAATGCCGTACAAGATGCCGTATTTGGCCGGTCGCGATCGCAAATAGAAGATACCCACGGTCAGGACCGACAGCACCACATCAGTGACAAAGCCGGCCGTTTGTCCGGCGCTGCGCGGAGGGCTGTATACGTCCCGAAACATTTCATGCAGGATCTCATCGGCGATGACGAGCAGGAAGATGAGGAAGAAATCCTTCCAGAAGCTGGGTTTCATCTCGTTTTGCGGTTTAGTTGTCTGGGCTTCCCATCGAGCCTGCAGGCGCTCGGAAACTAGACGGCAAAATAGTCGTTTTTTTCTTGAAAATGTACGCAAGTAGCTCCGAACATTGCCGGTGTTCCGCGAGAAAGTTTACGCTTAGGAGCGTCGGGCGATCAGGATCAGATCGACGACCGCTTCGCCCTTCGTATTTCGGTACTCCTTTCGGCGGAGATCGACCAGTGTAAAGCCGTGATTTTGCAAGGATGTTACCAACTGGTCGGCCTCATGGTAATACAGGAATAACTTCCGGGGGCCTCCGGAACTCGGGCCCTGCCATCCGGACCGTTCGTAGCTGCCTTCCATGGTGCTCAGGTACAGCACGCCATCGGGCCGGAGTAGGGTAGCGGCATCCTCGATGAGTTTTCCGGCCTCCTCTTTTGACAGATAGGGCAGGCAGAATCCGCCCATCAGTCCGTGAAAGGTCCTCCCGATCTTGGAGATGTGACGGCAGTCCAGTAGCTGGAAATCGGCAGTTGGGCCGTGTCGCCGGGCCAGGTCGAGCATGTTCGGCGACAGATCGGTTGCCAGGAGGCAAAGATCGGGTCTATTGTGCAGCAGATACCGGGTGATGTTGCCCGGGCCGCAGGCGATCTCGAGTACTTCGGATCCCGGCGGCAGAAAGTCGCAGAACAGATCGAAGGAGTCGTGGTACAGACTCACGTCCATGTACTGATCCTGATATTGCTGCGCAAAGTGATCGAATAGCTCGACAGCAAATTTGTTCTTATCCATATTCAGGGCTTGGTAACTTATCGGATCCTACTGCTATCCGAGAGCATTGGCAACCGTTTCCTCGAATAGCTCGTCGAGCCAGTTGCCGATCACGTCGACCTGGGTGTTCCGGTCGATCTGAAGGTTTTGCCTGAAACGGGTGTCGCGCAAGTGTTGGGGTTCGACGACCCGAAAGGGGGAGCCGCTTTTGTAGAACTCCCGGCGGTGAATATTGGGCGGCGGCTCGACCTTTTTCGGCTGGAGTTGTACGACGTAGAGGTGGTCCTCGTCGTTCGACCAGCGCCACTGCTGCAGCCCGTTCTCCGGACGCAGGTAAACCGCACAGGCGGGACCGCTGATCTTCCAGATCGCGCCATACAAGGTTTCTCCCGGATCAGCCGGGCTGAAGTTGCTCTTCCAGCGGTCGAAATCCCAAGGACGCCGCTCATAGTCGAGGCGGACTCGCTGTCCCTGTTCGGGATCAATCGAGTGATAGTACGTTTCACTGAACCACAGGGCCTCTCCGCTAAGCTCGTAGCCACGTCGACGGCAGAGATCGCGATAGAAGGCCAGGGGGCGTTCCGGCAAACTTCCATAGACGGCCAGGTAGCATTCGTCTGTTTTGGAGTGCAATTTTCGAAAGAGGTCGATGCGCCCCAACCGGAAGCGCTCCTCCCATTCTTTCAGGCGCTCGCCCAGCACGGGCTGGTAGGGCTGTGCGCCCAGGGTGCTCAGGGCGATCGACATTTCCAGTTCCTCGATGCCCTGTTCGAGCTTCCTCACTTCCGCGCTGGTCTGCAAGATCTCCTGGTAGCGGGCCACCTTCCGGGCCTTGCGCCAGAATTTTTGTCCGAGGCGCTGCTTGTCGCGCTCCAACAGGTCCAATTCGCTGAGCAGCTGAATGAAGAAATGGCCTTCCCGGATTCGTGCGACGCGCCGCCGCAGGGCGCTCGACCAGTCGGCCAGATTGATCTTCTCCAGTTCTTCGAACAACAATTCCAGGCCGAGCGGGTCAGCCTCGACCTCCACCCGAAGTTTTTCGCCATCGGGAGCCACGATCACCACCAATTGATCGTCGAAATCTTCGGCATTGAGCGCGCGCGCCAGCGGCACGATCAGTCGCTCCCGGATAATGCGCTGCAGATGGCGCGCGCCGTATTGGGCGTGGTAGC
>JAGQXA010000057.1 GCA_020436865.1 Saprospiraceae bacterium
CGGTGACAAATCTCACTGACACCCTCCCTGCTTTTCCCGAACTTATACGCCAAAATTTCCGCTATGAAAAATTGGCTGACCCTACTACTTGCACTTACCCCATTTTTTCTGACCGCCCAATGGACCGACAAAGACTTTTCCACGCTCCACGAGTGCAGCGCGCCCTTGCAGACCGACCTTACCGGGCTGCGCGGCGACGCCCTCACCGCTAACTACGACCTCGGCGATCTGCGCCTGGAATGGACGATCGATCCGGCCGAACGCTACATCGCAGGGGCGATCACCATGCAAATCGTACCGGTGGAAGCCGATCTGGCCAGCCTCTACTTCGACCTGTCGACCGCCCTGACCGTCGATAGCGTGCGGTACCAGGACCATCAGATCGACTTCGCTCAGGAGGCGGGCGACCGCCTGCGGATCGACTTTCCCGCGCTACTGCCCGAAGGCGACCCCGTCGAACTGACCGTCTACTACCAGGGCGAACCGCCCAATACGGGCTTCGGCTCCTTCGTACAAAGCCAGCATGCGGGCAACCCCATCGTCTGGACGCTCTCCGAACCCTATGGCGCCAAAGACTGGTGGCCCTGCAAGCAAGACCTCAACGACAAGGCCTCTTCCGTCGATATCTTCATCCGCATCCCGTTGGGTAACAAGGCGGCCTCCAACGGCAAGCTCGTCGAGATCATCCCCGACGGCGACTGGCAGATCTATCACTGGCAATCGCAATACCCCATCGCCGCCTATCTGATCGCGCTGGCCGTCACCAACTACGAGGAATACTCCAACTGGGTGCCCACGCCCGAGGGCGATCTGCAGGTGCTCAACTACGTCTTTCCCGAATCGCTCAACTCGGCCCAGAACCAGACCGACGCCATCGTCGAGATCATGCAGCTATACATCGACCTGTTCGGCGCCTACCCGTTCCAGGCCGAAAAATACGGCCATGCTCAGTTCGGTTGGGGCGGCGGCATGGAACACCAGACCATGAGCTTCATGGGCGGTTTCAATTACGACCTGCAGGCGCACGAACTGGCGCACCAGTGGTTCGGCGACAAGGTCACCTGCGGCTCCTGGGCCGATATCTGGCTCAACGAAGGCTTTGCCACCTATCTGACCGGCCTGACCAAGGAGTTTCTGGGCTCGGAAGCCGACTGGACCAACTGGAAGACCTCGCGGATCAATTCCGTTACCTCCGAGCCCGACGGCTCGGTCTGGGTCGACGATACCACCAGCGTCAACCGCATCTTCAGCGGACGGCTTTCTTACAGCAAAGGAGCCTTGTTGCTCCATATGCTGCGCTATCAGCTGGGGGACGAGGATTTTTTCCAAGGCATTCAAAACTATCTGCTCGATCCCGGGATGGCCTACGGCTATGCCCATACCGACGATCTGCAATACCAGCTCGAACAGGCTAGCGGACTGGATCTCGAAGAGTTCTTCGCCGACTGGTTCTACGGAGAGGGTTTTCCATCCTACCAGATCTTTTGGGATTACGAGGACGGCCTGCTGCAAATGAAAGTCTTCCAGGGAACCTCCGATCCGTCGGTCGATTTCTTCGAAATGCGCCTGCCGGTCCTGGTCAAGGGTCAGGGCCAGCAACAGTTGCTCGAAGTCGAGCATCAGTCTGACGGACAGTACTACGAACTCCCGGTGAATTTCCCCGTGGAAGAGGTGGTCTTCGACCCCGAGCTGTGGATCCTCTCCGCCGGCAACGAAGTAGAGCAGATGGCTTTTACCGACATGAAGATCCTGCCCGTCGATCGCATCCACCTGATGCCCAACCCGGGGCGCGACTGGTTTATCCTTTCGGAAAAAGGCGCCGCGCTCAACCTGCAAAGCTTGCGCGTGTACGATGCCCTCGGACGAATGATCTCCCTCGTCGACCTGGGGAATAGCTCGTCCTATGAATACGACGCCTCTTCGCTGGCCCCCGGCTGGTATGTGCTGGAAGTGCAAAGTAATCAGGGGGTATGGCGGAACGCGTGGGTGAAGGAATAGGGGAGATGTGGGATGTGAGATATGGGATGTGAGATAACAACCTTGTGGCGGGGATACCTGTTTAGGTGTTGAAGAATTCTGATAACCAAAAATCACCGTCATGAAGGTATCCCACTTGTTGATCCTGGCCTTGTCGCTGACTCAGTTCATTGCTTGCTCGCAGCCGTCGCCGGGTACGGGCAGCAGCCAGTTTCAATTCACCGGCGATCTGCCTCCGGTCATCAGCTCGCCGGACAACTACAACGAATTGGATGCTCAGGAGGAACGCATCATTCTCAATAAGGGCACCGAGCGGGCGTTCACCGGGGCTTATTACGACAATAAAAAGGAAGGCGTTTACCTCTGCCGCCAATGCAATAACCCCCTGTTCCGCTCGACCGATAAGTTCGACTCCGGTACCGGGTGGCCCAGTTTCGACGACGTGATCGACAGCAATGTCAAGGAGGTGCCCGATGCCGACGGCTCCCGCACCGAGATCGTTTGCGCCAATTGCGGCGGTCACCTCGGACATGTATTTCGCGGAGAGGGTTTTACCGAGAAGCAGACCCGCCACTGCGCCAATTCCGCCAGTCTGGCCTTCCTGCCTGGTGATTTCGCCAAAAAAGAAGCGGCCAAGCAGAAGAATACCGACGTGCAGCCCATCGAAGAATATGTGGCCGGTAAGGGGTACGAGCAGTATGCCCAGGCCACCTTTGCCGGGGGCTGTTTCTGGTGCACCGAGGCATCCTTCGAGCAGATCGCCGGGGTCGTCGACGTGATCAGCGGCTATTGCGGCGGTACGGAGGAATATCCGACCTACGAAGAGGTGGGTTACGAAAAGACCCACCATGCCGAGTCGATCATGATCTACTACGATCCGGAAAAGATCAACTACGAAACCCTGCTGCATATTTTCTTCACGGCCCACGACCCCACGCAACTCAACCGCCAGGGGCCCGACGTAGGACCGCAATACCGCTCGGCCATCTTCTATCACAATGAAGAACAAAAAGCCGAAGCCGAAGCCGTGATCGCCGAACTCGGGCAATCCGGCAAATACGGCTCGAAGATCGTGACCGAGCTAAGCCCGTACAAACAGTTCTGGACGGCCGAAGCCTACCATCAGGACTATTACGTGCATCACCCGGAAAATCCCTATGTGCAGCGGATCAGCAAACCCAAAGTGGAAAAGGTGAAGAAGGCCTTTTCGGATATCCTGAAGGAGAAGAATAAGCAGTAAGCGGCGGAGGTCAAGTGATCGGTCGGACCGAAGCAGAAAGAACTCTTTCCTCTTTCTACTTTCCTCTTTCTACTTCTTATTGGCTGCCTTCAACTCCTGCATCGTGAACAGCGAGCGCAGTTCGACCTGATGGTGCTCCAGGTTGGCGAAGGCCTTGCCGGTGCGGGCGATCACGCAGAGGGTCGTGTCGATCAAGGCGCCTTCCTTGCGCAGGATCTGGATGGAGTCGATGATCTGGCCGCCGGTAGTGACGACGTCTTCGATGATGCAGAGTTTTTTGCCTTCGACCGGCATACCTTCGATCCAGTTGCGGGTGCCGTGGCTTTTGGCTTCCTTGCGTACGAACAGGCAGGGGATGCCCGAATGCAGGGAAAGCGCGGTAGCCAGGGGAATTCCGCCCAATGGAAGTCCGGCTACGGCGTCGATGCCGTCGGGCAGCAATTGCGCGAGGTGCTCGGCAATAGCCCGCAGAATGTCGGGTTGCGATTCGAAGCGGTATTTGTCGAAGTACTCGTTGGAATAGACGCCGGAGCGCAAGGTGAAATCTCCGGTCAGGTAAGAGGCGTCGAAAATGCGTTTTCCTAGTTCGGCTTTGGTCATTTTGGCAAGGATGGGTGGTTAAATCCCCAAGGTAAGGAAATTGCCCCGATCATGCAGGGAGGGCCAGTGCTTTTTCCGGGCCTGCCGGCTGTTTTATTCTGTCGTTCCCGGCGATCAAAACACTGTGTTGCGGCGTTATCTTAAGGTAACGAGGTTCGGCTTGTCCGGCCCCGGAGGAACGAACCGGTTTGAACCCCATCGGGGCGGCATGCATATTGCACGGTAACGATAAGATGCATTAAGCCCTGTAGGGCGATAGGTTACGCTAGTCCGAGATACATGGAAGATCCTTTTCTGCAAAAACTCTACGAGTCGCACCGGGCCGTCAAGCAAGTGCCGTCGCCCGAGCAGGTCTGCACGGTGATCGACGGCTTGCTCAAGATCCTCTTCCCGGAGCTGGCCGACCGCACCTACGATTCCCGCCGCGATTTCGAACTCCACTTTCAGCGCATCGAGATGGAGTTGTATCGCATTCTCGCCACGCTGGGATCTTCTCTCGGACAGACTCCGGAACTGATCGAAAAGCAATTCATGGCCCGCCTGCCGGAAGTGCATGCCCTGCTGCTGAAAGATGCCGAGGCCATCTCCAGCGGCGACCCCGCGGCTACCAGCCAAACCGAGGTGATCCGCACCTATCCGGGCTTTTTCGCCATTGCCGTATACCGGGTCGCGCACGAACTGCAGCGCCTGCAGGTGCCGCTGATCCCCCGTATTCTGACCGAACACGCGCACAGCCAAACCGGGATCGATATCCACCCAGGTGCCACGATCGGGGAGTATTTTTGCATCGACCACGGCACCGGTCTCGTCATCGGCGAAACGGTCGACATCGGCGACCACGTCAAGATCTATCAGGGCGTCACCCTCGGCGCCCTGAGCGTGCGTAAAGACCTGGCCAAGACCAAACGCCACCCCACGATCGAAGATCGCGTCGTGATCTACTCCGGCGCCACCATCCTCGGCGGCGATACGGTCATCGGCCACGACAGCGTGATCGGCGGCAACGTCTGGCTGACGCAAAGTGTGCCGCCGCATTCGGTAATTTATTATAAGGGTGACAAAAGTGGCAGAGGTGACAAAAGTGACAGAGGGGACAGAGGGGACAGAGGGGACAGAGGGGACAGAGGGGACAGAGGGGACAGAGGGGACAGAGGGGACA